>JAYWIP010000171.1:0-4502 GCA_039794465.1 Nitrospira sp. | reverse complement strand
TATTATTTCCTCACTGGCGAAACGGTGGAGCTGGCTGGTATCCTGGCCACAGTCTGTCCGGCGGACAAAAAAGTCATTCACGGGATGAAGGACGCAATCATGGTACCGTGCGCCGTCTCATCTGATGCCCGGCAAGGAGGTCACGCGTCGAGCGCCGCTCATCAATCGTAACGCAACCGGCATAAAGCCGCGTTTCGTTCTGGCTGACCTATTGATGACTGACGATCGACGAATCCTGTTATGGCTCTCACGCTCTACCATGTTGAGTGGTGCCCCGATTGCCACGTCGTTCGTCGCAAACTGGCCGACTTGAGACTCGACTACGAGGACATTATTGTTCCCGATAGCAGGTCGATGCGAAAGCAGGTCTACGACGTGTCCGGTCAGTATTACGTGCCGGTGCTGAAAGACGGCGATCTCATCTTGACTGAAACTGCCGACATACTGGCCTATCTGGATGAACAGCACGGGCAGGGCGGGGCGCACCGCGCAACAGGGAAGTACCTGCCTCAGACCCGCACGTCGCCCGACCAGCCAGGCGAAGACGACGACCATCCTTCCTGCAGGATCAACTGAGGGGCGATTCCATGGAAGACTGGAAACAGATTCTCGCCAGGAGCATCGTCAAGCCGAAGGAACTCGCCGAACGGTTTGGCGTCGATGAAGAAGAAATCCGTGCCATCGTCGGCCCCTACCCGATGCGGATCACTCCGACCGTGCTGGGTACCATCAAAGAGAAGGGCGATGCGATCTGGAAGCAGGTCATCCCCGAAATGGCCGAATTAGCCGATCTCGAGGCAGAAGACGACCCGCTGGAAGAAGACCTCATGAGCCCCGTGCCGCACTTGGTCCACCGATACCCGGACCGGGTGCTGCTCATGGTCACGAATCAGTGTCCGATCTATTGCCGGTTCTGTACAAGAAAACGGCTGGTGGGGAAACCGGGCTTCCTCAAGAAAGGCGAATTGGACCGGGCCATCGCCTACCTTCGGGAACACACCGAAGTCCGCGACGTCATTCTGTCCGGCGGCGATCCCTTGTTGTTGCCCGATTATCTCCTCGACCGGGTGTTTAAAGCCCTTCGGACCATTCCACATTTGGAGCTGATCCGGATCGGATCACGGGTCCCTGGTACGTTGCCGCAGCGCATCACCCCCAAACTCTGTGAGATCGTGAAGAAGTACCACCCGATCTATATGAACCTGCACTTCAACCACCCCGATGAGCTCACGCCGGAAGTGAAAACCGCCTGCGGCATGTTGGCCGATGCCGGCGTTCCGCTGGGCGCGCAAACCGTCCTCCTCAAAGGTGTCAACGACGACCCGGAGATCATGAAACGACTCATGCATCAACTGCTGCTCGCGCGGGTGAAGCCCTACTATCTCTATCAAGCCGATTTGACCAAGGGCACGAATCACTTCCGCACGACGGTCGAAACGGGCTTGAACATCATCAAGGCGCTCCAAGGCCACACCAGCGGTATGGCAGTACCCCATTTCGTCATCGATGCACCAGGCGGCGGCGGTAAAATTCCCCTCTTACCGGCCGACTACTTGGTCCATCTGGACGAAGAGGGGGCCGTGCTACGGAACTACGAGAACAAGACCTTCCATTACCCGCAACCCACTCCTGATATCCGGCGTGAACTCCCCATGGTCGGTGCCCGGTCACCGCATGACACCTCGCCGGAAGAGTTAGTGGCCTGCGGCGACAGCTATCCAGACCGTGACAGCTATGCATCCTGGGGTAACAGCTGCGGCGGAGACGCGGACGACCTGTGAAGACTGCATCGCCCCATGCGGGCATCCTCCCGTATCAGGACATCAAGCGGCTGATCACCAGTCAGATCATCGCCGCGTCCCCTGCGGTCGAAGACCGGCAGATCCAGCCGGCCAGCCTCGACCTCCGGCTCGGACGCAAAGCCTACCGATTGATCAGCAGTTTCTTGCCGGAGCTCTCAACGATTTCCTCCCGCCTCAATGTGCTCGATTTTTACCAATCCGACCTGGTGATGTACGAGATGGACTTGACCGGCGGGGCCATTCTTGAAAAAGGCCATGTCTATCTGGTGCCGCTGCTGGAGACATTGAAACTGCCGAAGACGATTCGGGCGCGCGCGAATCCAAAGAGCACCACTGGCCGGCTGGACGTCTTTACCCGAATCGTGACGGATCTCAACGCCGGCTTCGATGAAATCCGCGCCGGCTACCAAGGCCCGTTATTTTTGGAAGTGGTCCCCCGTTCCTTCGCCATCAAGGTACGCACGGGACAATCGCTCAACCAAATCCGGTTCGTCCGCGGCGAAGCCACCGTCACAGACACGATGCTGCGTACGCTGCACCGGCGCACGCCGTTGCTCTATCACAATGATCCGTCCAGGAAAGCCGTAGGCAGCCGTGATTTTCGCGCCGAGCACGGACTGTTCCTCCGCATCGACCTCAAGGGGGACGACCGGACCGATGCCCGCGTCATCGGTTATCGCGCAAAAAAGAACAGCCACGTGATCGACCTTGCCAAAGTCGGCCATTACGCCGCCGGGGATTTCTGGGAGCCGCTCCACCGGCATCGACACGACAGCCTGCTGTTGGAACCGGAAGAGTTCTATATCCTCGCATCGAAAGAGCGAATCCGTGTGCCGGCCGGCTACGCCGCCGAGATGGTCGCCTATGAGGCGGCTTGCGGGGAACTGCGGACCCACTATGCGGGATTCTTCGATCCGGGATTCGGCTATGGCGCGAGAGGGGAAATCAAAGGAACTCAGGTCGTCCTGGAAGTGAGGCCTCACGACGTGCCCTTCTTGATTCACGATGGGCAAACGTTTTTCAAAGTCGTCTACGACCGCATGCAGGACGCGCCGGAACAGTTATACGGAGTCGGCCTCGGCTCATCCTATCAGCAGCAAGCATTGACGCTCAGCAAACACTTCAAGGCCTAAGTCATGACACCGCCCGACCCTCCCACTCCACAAGACCAGACGCGCCCGCCAGCGCACCATCCTGCTCCACCGGACCGGGAGGACAGCGGCAGCGACCACCACATGCGCGTGCTGGGCAAGATGGTCGGCACGGCCTTCATGTTTCTGGGTTTCTTGCAGATCTTCCTGTCGATCAGCGGAGGATTCGAGTTGAGCGGGGTCGTGGCCATGCTCTTGTACTTCGGTGGGCTGGCCATCTGGGCCAACGCCGTCATGGAGCATCCCCTGCTTCGATGGGGAGTCACGATTGGAGCCATCGCGATTGCGCTGGGCTTTCTCCAATTCGGCGAGATTTTATTCTGGCACAAGCAGGTCATTTTCTGGGGCACCGTGATCATCGTCATGTATTTTATGTTCAACGAGCCGAAGAAACCTGCCGCGTGACGCGCCGATGACGATCTCCGTCATCATTCCAACGCTAAACGAAGAAGCCGTTCTCTCAGAAACCTTGGCGCGCACTTCGGCCTTACAGGTGGGCGAACTGATCGTAGTCGATGGAGGGAGTACAGACCTCACGGTCCCCATGATCCAGACCTTTTGCGCCGACGTGCCCCACGCACAGCTCATCACAGCTCCACGAGGCCGTGCGCGCCAGATGAATGAAGGAGCCAAGGCAAGCCGGGGCGATGTGCTGCTGTTTCTCCACGCCGACACGCAGTTGCCGGAACAGACCGGACGAATCATTGCCTTGGCCTTCGCCGACCCCGCGGTGGTCGGCGGACGCTTCGACGTGCGATTCGACAGTGCTTCCGTGTGGAGCCGGATCATCAGTGCCTTCATGAACCGCCGATCACGCCTGACGGGGATTTCCACCGGCGATCAAGCCCTCTTCGTCCGCCGCCAGGTATTTGAACAGCTGGGCGGCTTCGCGGATATCCCGCTCATGGAGGACATCGACTTCAGCCGGCGCCTGAAGCGAGCCGGACGGATCGCGGCGCTCAGAGACACCGTTCTCACTTCGTTTCGACGGTGGGAGGCGCAAGGGCCTCTGAGAACCATCCTTTTGATGTGGACCCTGCGGTTTCTGTACTGGATGGGCGTAAGTCCGTTCCGTCTACAACATTTCTACATGGCCATACGGTAGAGTATGCTGCCCTCAGCCCTCGTTATTTTCGCCAAGGCGCCGATTGCCGGCCAGGTAAAGACACGCCTCTGCCCCCCGCTGACACCGGACGAAGCGGCCACACTCCACGGGAGCTTCGTCCTCGACACGCTGGAACGGACGAAAGTCGCAGTCTCCAAATTCAAATTGCCGCTCGACCGTTATCTCGCCTGCGCGCCGTCTTCCACTCATGTGTTTTTCAAGATCATGGAAGAACGGCAGGGCGTACGGGTGATCGACCAAGTGGGCGACGATCTCGGATCGCGGATGAATCAGGCCTTCGAGGCCCTGTTCGCACGAGGATACAAACATGGACTCATCGTCGGAACCGACGCGCCATCACTCCCGCTCGAACGGTATCAGCAAGCCCTGACCGCTTTGGAATCGCATGACCTTGTGCTGGGGCCGGCCCTTGACGGCGGCTAC
>JAYWIP010000170.1:0-6221 GCA_039794465.1 Nitrospira sp. | reverse complement strand
GAGTGAACGCTCCGCTTCCACTGTGCCACCCACCCCGGCGACTCATCAGTGTGGCATTTCACACACTGCTCGCGCGTCGCCACTTCCTTCACCGATTTCGGGGGCTTGTAGAAGGTCGCAGGATCGAAGTACTGGGTAATGGCAATCGGCTCCCAATACTGGCCGTACTGCCCCTTCCCCGCTCCTTTACCTGGATCCTTATAGCGAGTGGTCAGCGCCTCATGAAACTCCTTAGGGCTGACGGACCGCTCGATCTTCAGCGCCTCGAAGGTCTCCTTCGGGATACTCGGATACTGCGCCTGCACAGGTGCGGCCAGCATTAGGCCGCAGACAACCATGGCATACTTCGCCACATGCTTTACGGTCACAGCAATACTCCTTCCGTTTGATGGGCAGTGTGCACTGTCCCTACCAACCTTGCCAAAATACTTTTCGATGACTGAGTTCATGATGATTTGCTTAGGGTTTTCTATTATATGGTATTTAAAGAAATCATAACACTGGGGCCGGAATATAACTGAGGCCCATCACCATGTCAAGATATTTTCGAGCACAATATCCCAACGAGCGCCATGCAACTTACCGATAAGTTTAACGGACTACACCGTCTCTATGGGCGCTCTCGGTCAATTACAACAGTAATATTTTCGGTCCCCGGCTTAATCGGCTGACTCATCCCTTCCAGATCACCGCTTCCAGGCATCGCTTGTCCGGACTTGGACAACCGAGCCACGATGACCACGGTTTCGATGTCCGACAGCTTTCGAGACGGCATAGGACTTGTTGAGTCATCAAGCCGGAAGGTGAAGGGCAAATCCTTCTTCGAGGCCCGCACAATCGACACCGGCATTGGGGGACCGGCAACATCCTTCGCAAAGACAAACAGCGTATCTGGGAGTGCCTTGCCGGCCATGCCCGGCCCCAACACCACTTTGCCCGTAATCGCCCGCGACGCACCGGCTTTTTTGACCGGAGGATGATCAGCCGGCATCCCCGATGACGCACGAGAAGCGTTTGTTGCCGCCATCAACGGCGCACCACCCATCCGCTGTTTTGCATCGCCGATTGCGGCCGTGATTTGCTCGGTCGATTCGGGATCAGAATCCGGAGGCAAGTTTGCGCGCGCCCGCTCCCAATCTTTGACGGCAAGAGCAAAATCCTTGCGATTGTACGCTATGGTGCCTGCCAGCATCAGAGCCTTCACGTGATTGGGGTCAACCTTCAACGCCTTTTCGATCAAGGTCTCCGGCTTGCCTTCGAGCTTGCGTCCCTGGTGAATCCCAAGTGCATCGGCATAATCGGCAAGCATGTCCGCATCGTTGGGGTTCAGCTTGAACGCCTTCTCAAAAGTCGGAACGGCCTCGCCATACTGTTCCATGGCCATGTAGGAGCGCGCCAGCATGGCCCAGCCTGATGCATCATTGGGGTTCTGCTCCAGCTTCTTCTTGAGCCGCTCCATGAGGGTATTGAGCCCCTCCATCATTTGGCGCTCATCGGCGGCTCCGCCCTGCGATGCCATCGGCAACGCCGCCGGGTGCGTCATGGCCATCGGGTTACCCAGCGTCCAGTACAGCACACCGCTGGCGGAGGGAATGAGCATTACCAACGCCAGTGCGACAAACTTCACATTGACCAGTTGTCCGGACGTCGCCGAGGGCGGTTCCGCCGCACTTGTTTCCTCCAACAGGCGGCGCTCCAGTTCCTGGCGGGCCATACGATACTGCTCATCCGTAAGTAACCCGCTGCTCCTGTCTTGTTCCAATTCCGAAAATTGCTGCCGATAGACAGGCAACCTCTTTTCCCGTTCGGCTCCCGCGCCAGCCGTCTTCTTCAACAGCGGGTACAACAGAAGACCGAGGACGACAATAGTCATGGCCGCGGCGATCAACCAGAATGTGAGGGTCATGATCGTTTGACTCCTTCTGAGAGCAGCTGTTCGACCCGCCGATGCTCTTCTTCCGTAATTGCCGCGTCCGCCACCTTCTTCCCTCGACGCTTCAATGCCACCACGAGGGCGATCCCGCCCCCAACCAGCAGCACGAACGGCCCAACCCACAGGAGCGTGGTCGTCGACTTTAAGGGCGGACGGTACAAGACGAAATCCCCATACCGCGACACGAGAAAATCGATGATCTCTTTATCACTCATGTTCTTGACGATCATCTCACGGACTTCACGGCGCAGATCCTCCGCCAGCGGGGCATTCGAATCGGCCAAGGTTTGGTTCTGACAGACCAAACACCGCAATTCGACGGCCAGGTGTTTCAACCGTTCCTCGACGGCGGGATCGTCCGCCAAGGGCCTGGCCTCCCCGGCCCACGCAGACGGGGCGAACAACAACAGTGCAATGAGCGCCAACCAGATCATTTCGCTTGTAGTTCCTTCACCAAGGGCAGAATGGTTTTCGCCAAGGCCTCTTCGGTCACGGGCCCGATCTGCTTGTAGCGAATGACCCCTTGCTTGTCGATGACGTAGGTTTCCGGCACACCATAGACGCCATAATCGATGCCGACGCGCCCCTCCAGATCGACGCCGACAATCTGGTAGGGATTCCCCCACCGATTCAGCCAGGCCAGCGCTTCGTCCCGCTGATCCTTGTAATCCATCCCATAGATCGGAACCGCTCCGGATTTCGCCAACTCCATGAGCACAGGATGTTCGGTTTTGCAGCCGCTGCACCAGGAGGCCCAAAAGTTGAGCAACCAGACCTGTCCTGCCAGATCCTTCCGTGCAAAGACTTTGTCCTGCTCGTGGAGTTGCTGGCGAGAAAACGCCGGCGCTTCCTTGCCAACCAGCGGGGAGGGGATCTCCCGCGGGTTGAGCGTCAGCCCGACCGCAAGAAAGCCCACCATAATCCCGAAGATGGCGAGGGGAAGAAAAAATCGAGTCATGCGATTTGCCGGCTGGCGAGCCGTGCTCCGGCGGGCACCGCCTGCGGTTCACGCCTCCAGGCCGGGCGGTATCGGCGATCGCTGACGGCGACGACGCCGCCCAAGGCCATGAGCAAACAGCCGCCCCAAATCCAATCGATGAAGGGCTTGTGATACAACCGCACGCTCCAGGCGCCGTCATCGAGCGGTTCACCCAGGGACACATAGAGATCCCGCAAGAACCCGGTATCGATCGCCGCCTCCGTCATGACTTGATTTTGAGCCGTATAGCGCCGCTTCTCCGGATACATCACCGCCGTCTCACGGCCATCCTTGATGATGTGGAACGTCCCGCGCGCTGCCGTATAGTTGGGGCCCATGACGTCCTGCACACCGTCGAATCGGAACGTGTAACCGCCAATGGTCGCGGTTTCACCCACATTCATGCGGACGTCCTGTTCCGTTTCAAATCCTTTGACCATCGTGACGCCGACAATAAACACGGCAATCCCGCAATGGGCCAAGAGCATCCCCCAGTAGGAACGCGGCACTCCCGCGAGTCGCGCCACATAGCCATCGCCGGCCACATGTCCGACACGCTCACGCACGCCGACCACGGCTGTCGAGAAAATCCAGACCGCCAGGAGCAGCCCCAGGCTGAGCAACGGCGTCCAGGTACCCAACGCAAACGGCAGCGCCACGGCTGTCGCAACACTCACCCCGAACGCCCAGCGCAACCGCTTGGCCAAATCGGGTAAGGCTGCCTGCTTCCATTGCGCAAGGGGGCCGACTCCGATCAAAAAGAGCGCCGGTGTCATCAGCGGAACGAATACCGAATCGAAATACGGCGGGCCGACGGAAATCTTCCCCAGATCCAGCGCGTCCAGAAACAAGGGATACAAGGTGCCTAACAACACCGACCCCATCGCCGCCACCAGCAAAACGTTGTTGGCCAACAACAGGCCCTCGCGGGAGAGGACAGAGAAGCTGCCGCCTAATCCCACTCGGGGAGCGCGCCAGGCGTACAGCAAGAGCGACCCCCCGATCACGACGGCCAAGAACGCCAGGATGAACATGCCTCGTTTTGGATCGGTGGCAAACGCATGCACGGAGGTCAAGACACCGGAACGGACGAGAAACGTCCCCAGGAGGCTCAATGAAAATGCCATGATGGCAAGCAGGACCGTCCACACCTTGAACCCGCCCCGCTTGTCGGTCACGGCCAATGAATGCACCAACGCTGTTCCGGCTAACCACGGCATGAATGAGGCATTTTCAACCGGGTCCCAAAACCACCAGCCACCCCATCCGAGTTCGTAGTAGGCCCAGCCGCTTCCCATCGCGATACCGACCGTCAAAAAGCACCAGGCGACCGTGGTCCATGGCCGGGACCAGCGGGCCCAGGCCGCATCGAGATTGCCCCCCAAGAGTGCGGCCAGCGCGAAGGCAAAGGCCACGGAGAATCCGACGTAGCCCATGTAAAGCATCGGCGGATGGATCACCATCCCAGGGTCCTGCAACAGGGGATTTAGATCGCGCCCTTCGGGCGCGGCGGGAATCAGCCGCTCGAATGGATTGGACACGCTCAGCATGAACAGGAGAAACCCCACACTCACCAGTCCCATCACACCAAGGATGCGTGACCGCATGGTATCCGGCAGATGCGTAGAAAACAGCGTCACCGCGAACATCCAAATCGTCAAAATGAACGTCCACAACAGCAGCGACCCTTCATGCGCTCCCCAGATGGCAGCCAGACGATAGTGGAGGGGCAATTGCGAGTTCGAGGTCGCCGCGACATACAACACGGAAAAATCCTTGTCCGCGAAGGCATAGGCCAGGCAGCCGAACGCGGTGAGGACCAACAGGAATTGGGTACGCGCGGCCGGCTTCGCGACGGCCATCAGCGCGGAGTTACCGACGGCCGCGCCGTAGATCGGGAGAATCCCCTGCACCAGCGCGACGCAGAGCGCGAGAATCAATGCAAAATGACCGATTTCAGGAATCATGAGGGTGGTGTCCTACTGTGTTTGGATAACCAACGTGTTGCTGCTCTGAGCTCCCGAGGCTTTAGCCTTCTTGGCCTTCGCCATCGCTTCAGCCGCTTCCGGCGGCATGTAGTTTTCATCATGTTTCGCCAGCACCTCACTGGCGACGAAAGTACCGTCGGCCGCCAACTGGCCCTGCGCCACGGCGCCTTTCCCTTCTTTGAACAGGTCCGGCAAGATTCCCTTATAGGTCACGGGCACACTCTTCGCCGTATCCGTCACCACGAAGTGAACGGTGAGCCCATCGTTCTCCCGCTTGAGGCTGCCGTCTTCGACCATCCCTCCGATCCGGAAGCTTTGGCCTTTCGGCGCCTCGCCGTTCGCTACCATAGTGGGTGTGAAAAAGAACACAAGATTTTTGTTGAATGCGTTCAACACCAGCACCGTCGCCACACCCAGCACGACCAGGCCCAGCCCGATAAACGCAAACCGTTTTTGGCGAGAGGTCATTCGATGCTCCTCACAATGCCGCGGCTGTCCGCGAGAGCGGCAGCCCGACGGCGCCACAGAGCCAGGACTTCCCAGGTGATGCCAAGCGCCGTGGCGATGAACGAGGTCCACACATAGAGGCCGTAGCCCCCCATCGCAAGAAACTCACTCACACTTCCCCAATACATCAGCGCGCCTCCGCCACTTCCGGCGCGGCGGATGGATTGCTCCAAGCCGGCTGGCTCTCGCGCTCGAGGATCACGCAGCGCACGCGGGACAGAATCACGGCAATGCTGTACATCCAGAACCCGAATGTCATCAAGAGCATGGCCGTGAGCATGATCGTCGCCATCTTTGGCGCCGCCGTCATGCTGACGGACGCACCCTGGTGCAACGTATTCCACCATTTTACTGAAAAATAAATGATGGGAATGTTCACCACCCCCACCAACGCCAGGACCCCGCTGGCCCGGTCCGCCCGGCGCAGGTCGTCGATCGATGTCCGCAACAGCATGACCCCGGCATATTGAAACAAGAGGATCAATTCCGAGGTCAGCCGGGCATCCCACACCCACCATGCCCCCCACGTCGGCTTGCCCCACATCGCACCGGTCAGCAGCGCCAGGAATGTAAACATCGCCCCGGTCGGCGCAATGGCCTGTGCCATCATAAACGAGAGACGCGCATTCAGCCCCATCCCCACGCCGGCCCAGACGGCCATCACGACGTACAGAAACATGGACATCCACGCCGCCGGCACATGGACGAAAATGATGCGATAGGAATCGCCCTGCTGAAAATCCGTCGGGGCGACGAGCAGACCAATATACAGCCCGACGGCAATCGCCAGAGCGGCCACGGCGGAAAACCAGGG
>JAYWIP010000169.1:0-5760 GCA_039794465.1 Nitrospira sp. | reverse complement strand
CGACCGTCTTTGCGACCTGGTTCGGCGCTGAGGCTGTGCTCGGCATTTCTGCCACGTTCGTCAATGAAGGATTGCGCGGCGTGGTCGCCGACCCGTTCGGCTCAAGTATGTGTCTCATATTGGCGGGGTTGTTTTTCGCGCCGCGGTTATATCGGCTGAACATCATCACCGTCGGCGACTATTATCGGTTGCGCTTCGACCGCCGCGTGGAAGTGCTCTGTACGCTCGCCGTCGTCCTGTCGTATTTGGGGTGGGTGGCGGCCCAGTTCAAAGTGTTGGGGCTTGTGCTCAATACCGTCACCGACGGCGCCATCAGCCAGCCTGTCGGGATTGTCATCGGCGCCGCGATCGTCCTGACCTACACGACCTTCGGCGGGATGTTTTCCGTGGCCATTTTGGATTTCGTTCAAATCTCCGTGATCATGGGCGGACTGTTATACATCGCGTCCGTTGTCAGCGGGCTGGCAGGAGGGGTGGGCGCCGTCATCGAACATGCGGCTGCGGCGGGCAAGTTGGATTTGTTTCCGCCGGCGAGGCTGATGGAATGGATTCCGTTCATCGGCGCCTGGATTACGATGATGCTGGGGTCGATCCCCCAACAGGATGTATTCCAGCGCATCACCTCGGCGAAGGACGAACGGACGGCGGTGCGCGGGTCGTTGCTCGGGGGGACACTCTACTTCGGGTTCTGTTTTGTGCCGATGTTTCTGGCGTATGCGGCAATGTTGATAGATCCTGGGAAGTTCGGGGCCTTATTGGAGCGGGACTCCCAACTGATTTTGCCGACGCTGATTTTACAGCACACGCCGCTGGTGGCGCAGATCGTGTTCTTCGGTGCGGTGCTCTCCGCCGTGATGAGTTGTTCCAGCGCGACGTTGCTGGCGCCGTCCGTGGCGTTGAGCGAGAACGTCTTGAAGCCCCTGCTCACCCGGTTGAACGATTCGGAGTTTCTGCGGCTGATGCGCGTCGTCTTGGTGGGGTTTGCCGGAGTCGTTCTAGCCATCGCGCTTTGGTCGGATGCGACGATTTACAAGTTGGTGGTGAATACCTACGAGGTGACGCTGGTGGCCGCGTTCATCCCGCTATTCGCAGGACTGTACTGGAAACGAGCCACGACGCAAGGGGCCTTGTGTGCGATTGCCGCAGGGATGACGAGCTGGATTGGGTTGGAATTATTCAGCCCCTCCGATTCTATTTGGCCGCCGCAACTTATCGGATTGCTGATGGCAGGGGCCGGGATGGTCGTGGGATCGTTGTGGCCCTCTCGGACGACGGCTGCGCCATGAGCAAGTCGTTCTTGGAGCGTTCTGCCTGCTCACCTGCTCATCGAGTGCCCGCCTCGGCCCGGTGATTGCCGGCGCTGGAATCTTGCGACATCGTGAGGGCCTGATAGGCCTGAAGCACGGTTCCGACGGATGAGACTCTTGTGAGATACGGCATCCTTCCCTTGCCGAGACTCGTTGGCGGCACCAGCACCATGTGGAGACCGGCCTGATAGGCTGCCGCTATCTTCAACCACACATCACCGACCGGCCCGATCCGGCCGTCCGGGGTGACAGTGCCGGAAATAACGCGCTGGCGTGGAATCGCTTTTCCCTTCGCCATGGCGGCGACCGAGAGGCCGATCATGGCCGAAAGACTGTCTCCTTCGAGGACGAGATCCGGATAGGGGACCGACAGGCCGACGCTCCAAGAGTCGGTGGAGAGCCCCAGCGCGCGGGCCGCGCCGCTGATCGCCTGCACGGTGGCGGCTTGTGTTTTCTGTGCAAATCGGCCGGGACCGGAAAGGAAGTGGACTTCGAGTCCCTCGGCATCGCTCCGCTCTGTGAACAGCACCATGACATAAATGACGATGCCTGCAGGTTTCTCCCCTATCGTCACGCCGAGCACCGGAACGTATTGTTCCCGCGGACCCTCGTGGGCTCCGGCGATATTGCCGAGGGGGTTCAGGCACACGAGACTGAGCAGCAGGGTCAGGAACCTCGCACGCCACCACATGGAGGTCTTGGGATAGGCCGGCCTCCGAACTCGCGTCCACCTGCATGACCTGCATGCTCCACTGGTCATGGAAGCGCTTCCCAAAATTCCTTCGCAGTTGGTTGACATGAAGTGCAGACCTGGAACTGGGTTTGTCCGGGCACACGTGTGCTATTCGGCAGGAAGAGGTCGTGACTTGAGCGGTTACAGGGAACGGGCGAGGATCTGTGTGTCTTGGCGTGTCTGTCGCAGACACGAACAGCGGGGCAACACAGACGGGAGCTTCAAGAGAGCGAGTAAGGCCGATGTGGTTGTGCACTCAGTCCGATTCTATTTGGCCGCGGTACCGTATCGGATTGCTGATGGCAGGGGCCGGGATGGTCGTGGGACTGCTCGCGACATCAGCCACCGTCAGAAATTGATCGTGGTGATGATCGTGTCGGAATAGGTACCGGCACTCACATCCTGGCCCGGTGGGATTCGCCCGAAGATGGTCAAGGTGACCGGCTGATTATTAGAGACAGAGACTTGTCTCAGCGTTCCGCCAGTGCCGTCTCCCCAGATCTGGTTATGGCCGGGATCGAGGTACAGGTTGTAGTTCAGCCTATCGGATCCGCGAAACAGCGTGCGGGGGTGAAAACTCCCGCTGCCTCCCGTGCTCAACGAGACAGATACCAGCTCGATGCCTGTGCCGAGGCCGACGCAGCGGACGCTGACGCTTCCGGCCGAGATGAGTGGGGTTGCCGAAAACACGTCGTAGATCCCGAAGGCGACTCCGACCGTCGTGACGCTGCATCTGACGGCAGCGTGCGCTGCAAGAGGGGCAAGCCAACTGGCTGCCAGGATGGTCACGAGGATGATCCATCTCGATATCACGGTTGTGCTCCTGCCGGCGAACCGCAATGCTGTTCGCCGAGCTTTAAGATCGGGTCCGGCGAGTCCGGAATCGCGAGGGAGAATCGGCAGACCTGCCCCTCATGGGTGATCACTGCGTCATGCTCGCCGGGTGAAACATTTTCCAAATAGAACTCCCCGTGTTTGCCGATCGGCGATTCGTGCGCGGTCCCTTTCGCCGTGACCGCCAGTTGTCCGTACGCGGGGATCTGTGTCCGCCCTTCCGACTCGACCAACAGGGTTCCGGTAAGGATCTGCACGCGCAGGATCGGGAACTCCACAAGGGCGCCGCCCCTGAACGGCGGTGCCACGGTTTTTTCAGTCGCATCGACGCGATAGTTGAGCGGGACGTCCTGATCGTTGATGCCGACGCGGTTGCCATAATAGGAGAGCAGGTGGCTGGGGACGACCAGTTCGCCTCGGCGATCGGTTGTGCCGACCTCTTGGTTGTTGATATATCCGCGCATGCCGCTCACGCCTGGGGTTCTGATTACGGCAAAGCTGTCCTGGATCGCGCGCGTGGCGTGCACCGAACCGCCGACGGTCACGATGCCTCCGCTCACTGAGAAGACTGGACGTTTCACCGCCGAATCGTACAACGCCTCGTAGCGCCCATACTGCCCCTGATATTGGAATTGGCCGAGACCGTGGGCGTCGGTTCCACCCGTGCCCTCGACTTGATAGCCATATCCCGGCCCGACCGGAAGCGATTTCTGTACGCGGATGCCTCCAAAGTCCCGTTCGAACGTCCGGCCCTGCTGGTGCTGGGCGAACATGTAGCCGGTCGTGTTGCCGCCGAAATAGTAGCTGAGTCCGATGAACCCATCGTAGGTTGTGCGCGAGTCGGAGCGCTCCATCCCGCTTCCTGAGAAGAACAAGGTCCAATTGTCGGAGAGTCGGACGTTGCCGGAGGCTCCGATGCGCGTGACGATCCCGGCATCCCGAAACTCCGAGTAGGTTCCCTCCACAGTGAGATTGATGCGGTTCCCGATCGGGATGCCGATAAATCCGGTCGATTCGATCGTAGGCCGATCGATCGACGAGAGCAGACTCACGGTGGCGTACCGATCGCTCATCGTCCGAAAGCCCGCGCCGATACTGAACCATCGCTGCAGGTAGCTGTACATCACGGAGGCCGCCGCGCCGGCCGCGCCGCCCTCGCTGCTTCCGGCGGCCAGCAGATCGATTTCTCCCCAGAGGGATTTCGCGGTCAAACGAAGGCCTCCATTGGCCAGACGGTTGCCGAACTCGACATTGGCCCCCGGTGTGATGGAGTCGGTCACGCCCAGGCGGTAGCGGGCCAGCATCGCCGGAGAGTCGTAATCCCAGCTGGCTGTCGCGACGTTGTCGCGGCGCATCCCGGCGTTGAAACTGTATTCACTCACACCGGAACGGAGGACTCTGGTGGAAAGATAAAACGGGGACAGAATTTCAGTCTCGCGACCGAAGATGTCCCGCACGATAACCCGATTCATCCGGTATCCGTTGGATACCGGGAGATTGTAAAGGTCGAATTGGCCGGGGTTGACGGTTTCCCGCCGCATAAGTCCGCCGTCCGAATAGACGCTGACAGTTGAGGGGACCAGGGCGGTGCCGGACAATCCGGGACGGGGAAAGAAATAGTAGTAAGGATCGAGCGAAAACGTTTTCGCCAGGCTGACGCCGGCCAGGAATGCGCTGCCTCCCAATCCCGCGTTGGTGCCGAAACTGTCGCCGATGGTCCACCGGGTCAGATTGTCCCGGTCATTGAGCGTGACGTTGGAGAGTCCCCGCACGATCTGCCCGTCTTCCGTCCGGCGAATCGTGCTCGACAGGAGATGCCCTGCGACGCTCAAGCCCGCTTCCCCGAAGACATCGTATTGGTTGAATCCTTTGGTAGCGGCCGCGTAGTTGAGAAAGAAACTCGTGTCTTGGCTATAGATCGTTCCCGGCGGGGCGGTCGGTGTCAAGTTGAGCTGTGTTTTGCCCTGAAGGCCCGCTTGACCGGTGAGACGGATGGTGAGATTTTTCTCATCCAGCTCATAGGTGGTAGCCGGAGCCAGAGACGAGAGGGAGAGGTAGACCTCCTTGCCGATGAACTCGCGGCGGCCGTCGGTTGAGGGAATGTCCACGGCCTCCAGATCGGACAGGCGGATGAGCACATCGTCTGGACGCCGAACAGCCAAGACATCCCCCTTATTGACTTCGTTGACGATCAACTGCAGGAGTGCTCGGTCCCCTGTCTGCGGGAACGCCTTATGCGGCACGGCCAGGACGGCCACCGCCAGGATGGCCATGTAGCAAAGAGATCGTATGGGTTGCCATCGTGTCCATACCGGCATGTGTCATCCCGTGGGCCGTCCGTCCGGCGGTTCAGCGGTTGCATCCCCCGGCAGGGAGGTCCAGGCGGGTGTTGAACGGACCGGCGTCCGTTTTGGCTTCGACTGAGACCATGCGCAGGTCGTGGCACTCCTCGGCGGACAGCGGCAGGTCATATCGCCGCGATCCACCCGCGAGGACGTACCACCCGTCGAGCCGGCGCGTGAGGAGAGGCTGGCCGGTCGATCCGGTCCCCCTCACGTCGATGTGTTCGACGGAGTAGTGAGTGGTGCCGGTGTTGCGGATCTCAAACGAGACGACGGATCGTTGCACCGTCAGATCGGCAATGTGCCCGCTTGCGACCTGTTGCGAAGGTTCGAGAAACACAGGGATGGTCATACGGGTAAGAACGCGAATCTGGTTGCGCGCCTCGGTCGGCGAGTCGGCCGCCGGAGGGAGTTCTTCCAGTACGATCCGATAACTCTTCTCGGTGGCGCCCCGCGGCGTGACGGCGCCGAGGCGGATCTTTCGTTTTTCACCCGGTTCGACTGTCAGGAGCGGCGGGAAGAGAATGACCTCGTCGGTCTCCTT
>JAYWIP010000168.1:0-3816 GCA_039794465.1 Nitrospira sp. | reverse complement strand
TGGAGTTGTGGAACGAAAGAGTGGCAAAGTTGCGCCGGGGGAAGCGTGGGAAGGTGCTCCAGCAACAGTACGAGGAGATCAAGAAGCTCAAAGAGGTTCGAGATGCTCTGACGCATGGGATGTGGCACTGGAGCCCTGAAGATCTTGGTGAAATCCGCACTGTGCGGGTGAAGAAGCGGGAGGTAATAACATCTCGCTTCTCCGCGGACTTTCTGGGCGACGTAGCCAGCCGAGTTTCAGAAATCAACTTCAAACTGCGCTTCCCGGGCGGTCTGGTCGATCTCGTAAAACAGCGAATGAAGGATGGGGGATATATGAGTCGTAGGGCGGTGGCAATGTTTAGCGGTGCACCAGTTGACACAGTTGGCTATCCTACTGCTCACCCTGGGCGGAAAACTTCATAGGAGAAAGCCAGGGCTAACATGGCAGTCGATACGGAGGTACTCGCGGCACGCTGTCGCGAAGAGGGTGAAGGGAGAAACGGGGACATTCTATGTTTCTTGGCAGTCTCACGAACTAACGATGGTGTGAGGATGCAACGCGCGGCGCGGGCTTCAGTCGTGGACTACTGCTATCAAGTTATCGATCATGTCAGTGGTCGTGCTGAGGTTTTTCATGCGGAGGGAGACGATCAGGCGTTTATCAATTTTCTGGGCCAGTAGGCTCCGGACCAGTTGCGAGACCAGAACCGGGCTCATGTGGGTGAATGGGTCAGTGAGGAGACAGAGATGCAACGGATCTTACAGAGCGTCAATTGGGGCGCGCCATTCGGATCGGATGGCTGGATGACACGAACGGTCGCACTCTTGGGCCTCGATGCGAGTCATCAACCCATCGGCCGCCCGCAGAAACTGGTGGAACTGTAGAATGTCCCCGTCTTTTGTTCCGGGCACGAAGTGTTTGTCAGGCTTCGGAGGGCCGAGAAATTTCTTGCTAAGCATCGGGAAAGCTTATTAGGATTAGTTGAAATCAAGAAACTGGTTCGCCGGGATAGGCTGACCCAATCTACTCAATAGTTAGATACCTAAGTGTTACAGATTAGGACATACGCTCGCTTCTTGCCAGTCGTCCTGCTCGCTCTTTCCGGATGTGTCATGGTGACGGGCCCAACCAAAACTGAGTCGTCGTTGCTTCCGAAGCCTGGAGCCCGGGTTCATCTCGCTTCCGTCAGGAACGCCAGCGGCGCGCAGTTTGAGGTGGACGCGGAACGATTGCTGCGCGACGCGATGACTGCTGCCCTCAAAGATGAAGGACTGGAGCAGTCCCTTGGAACGCCGGGAGAGCATTTCGCCCTCACGCTGGAGATCATCGAGTATCGGCCAGGGAACGCCTTCAAGCGTTGGCTGATACCAGGCTGGGGCAGCACCGTGCTCGCGGTGCGTGGCGCCCTCAGGGATCCCAAGACGAACGAGCTTGCGGCCTCGATCGACCACGAACGAAGCGTGACCGCCGGCGGGGTCTTCTCGATCGGCGCCTGGGAACGGATCTTCACCTACGTGGCCGATGATCTCGCGAAGGATCTAAAGACCAGGATCGAAAAAAGCGGATACTTTACCATTTACCTGAAACCGAGGGCGGAGCAGAATGCGGCCCCGCAGCCGGCGACAGATGCGGCGAAGATCAAGATTGCCAGTATCACCGATCAGCGCACCGACAAGGCACGGATCGGCACTCGTGAAGCGGAATTTGGTGTGTCCATGGGTGACGTGTACCTCGGCCGCAATGCGGTGGCGGTCATTCAGGAAGCGCTGTCCGACGATCTCCTTGCAGGTGGCTACCGGGTCGTGGAGTTCGATCCAGACGTCACCGTGCAGGGGACGCTGCTGAAGTTCTGGGTGCGAACAGATACGACGGCGCTTTACTGGGACCTGGTCAGCGATATCGAGCTGCAGTTGACGATTCAGGGAATGAATCGCGCACCGATGCACAAGGGCTACTCGTGCCACCAGTCCGACCGCACCTACGTATGGCCTTCGGCGAAGTTGATGGGTCAGGTGCTGGATGCGTGCGTGGCCGAGCTGATGGGGAAGGTTCGTTCGGACGAGGTTTGGAAGCAGGCGTCAGGTCGTCGCTGAGGGATCTCTTCGCAAACATTAGGGTCAAGCCATCTATGTCGGTTAGCGAAAATGTTTTGGGGTCAGTGTTTTGGGGGGGGCAGGCTTTGATATCTTGACTCTCTTGGCCTCTGCGGCTATGCCTCGTGCGCATGACGCGCCGTCCACGTGTCTTGGTCCCGGGGCGTCAAATGGCGTGAGGTCTTGTCTTGTGTATGCAACCCCGCGCTCGATGCTCAATGGGGTCGGGACCTGGATGGGAGCATGTCCTGGCTTGTCTGGTGGTTGTCCACCCGGTCGTCAGGCTGCATTTTAGGGCGTGGTGACTTTGAGACCGGGGAGTTTCCCAGCGATGCGGCGGAACTCCAACAGGTTATTGGTGATCACGGTGGCGCCGATTTCCCTCGCCGTCAGTGCGATGAGTACATCATTCATAGGCCCGAGACGGTCGCTCAACCCGGAGGCGTTTCCATGCATGGCTCGAAAGAGTCGTCCGGCATGGTCAAGCGTCGAGGCCGTGAGGCCGAGGGTGCGCCCGGATTGAAAGGCTTGTTGAATCCGGTCGACGGCTTTCTTGCGTTTGGGTGTGTCCGCGCCGAGCCGAAGCTCCAGCAGCGCGACAGCTGAGATGAAGCGCACAACGATCCCCTGGCCACCCAGGACCCATTCTGTGTGCAGGCCTGCGCGCAAGAAATCGATCAGGACATTGGTGTCGAGGAGGACCTTCCCGACTACCGGTAGGGCCATGGTTTCTCGTCACCCCGCAAGACCCCCTTCAGCGGCCGCAACGCTTTGCTGAGCCGCTGTTCCTCGATCAACAGCGACAGGGCCTTATCGATGGCCTCCTGCTCGGAATCCACTCCGAAGTAGCGCTTCGCGGCGTCGATCTTCCGCTGGTCCAGCACGAGATGCTTATGCTTCAGCGCAGCACCACCCATCATGCCTCCATATGTACATGGTCTGTACATGAACTATAAACGGATGCCTGCAGGAATGGCAAGTATGCGGGCAGGGGGATCAGGCGATCAGTGAGAAAGCTAGAGTAGGGAATATGGTTCGCCTCCCGTAGGTCGAGCCTATCCGTTGCCGTCTTTTTCGTACCGGTCGGGTATTCCACACTACTGGTCACATGAGCCTGCCCTGCTCGGACACTCGTCAATATGCTTGATATATTGGGGGGCACTCTCGCCTTTGCTCAGGGTGGCAAACGCACTCGACTCATTTGGCAGGGCGTTTAGGAAATTTATCGATACTATTGTTAGCGTTGACAGGATGATCATCCATCTATATATAGATGGCCATATATTAAGTGGGAGCCGGGGCGGATTCGCCGATATGCCTACAACCACTCAGCTTGTGATCAGCGGCCAAAGTAAACCGGGCGTCCTTGCCAAGGTGGCGTCGGTGCTTGGAGAGGCCGGGGTGAACATCAAGGCCTTTTCCGCCCCTGAAGTGACGGGAACGGGCAAGTTGCGATTGCTCGTGGCGGATGTGGAGGCGGCTCGGGCTGCGCTCAAAACGGCCAAGATCAAGTTTACTGAGGAAACTGCGCTTCTGCTCAGTCTCGAAAATAAGCCAGGCGCCTTAAAAGAAGTTGCCGACCTGTTGACCAAGAGCCGGATCAATATCAAGTGCGGGTATTGTACTCCTTCGCGTGAAGGGAAGCGGGCGATCGTCGTCCTGACCGTTTCCAACACCGACAAGGCGTTGACGATTCTGCGCAACCAATCATTGGATGAATTCTAACCCATGCGGCCGAAGC
>JAYWIP010000167.1:0-10761 GCA_039794465.1 Nitrospira sp. | reverse complement strand
TTTATGTGGCCGGAACCAGTGCCCGAGAAGCAGGGCGCGTGATGCGTATCTCGTTGTTCGCAAGCAGGAAATCCGGAGCGTCTGACGCTTCACGCTTCACGAACGACGCTGCACGAGATTAATGATGCCCCAGCACGAACTCATCCTATTGAAAAACATGATGCAGCCCGGATACACCGGGTCACTGACCGACTATGAAAAAACCGGTGGCTATCAAGCCCTGCGGGCCACGCTGGGGAAGACTGCTCCGGCGGATGTCACCGCCGCCGTCCGGAAATCAGGATTGCGGGGCCGGGGCGGGGCTGGATTTCCGACCGGTGTGAAGTGGGGATTCCTCCCCAAGGATTATCACGGTCCCCGCTATCTCTGCTGCAACGCCGACGAGAGCGAGCCCGGGACGTTTAAAGACCGCCAGCTGATGGAGCGTGACCCGCATCAGATGCTGGAGGGCATCGTCCTCACCTGTTACGCGATCGGCGCGGAATCCGCCTACATCTATATCCGCGGCGAGCTGGTGCTCTGTTCGAAGATTCTGGAGCGGGCGATCGCTGAGGCGCGGGCCGCCGGCTATATAGGCAAGAACATTCTCGGCACGGGCATCAATGTGGAGGTGTGGGTGCATCGAGGGGCGGGCGCCTACATCTGCGGCGAAGAGACCGCGCTCCTGGAATCGCTCGAGGGCAAACGCGGCCTCCCCCGCATCAAGCCCCCGTTTCCAGCCACGCACGGCCTGTACAACAAACCGACCGTGGTGAACAACGTCGAAACGCTGGCTAACCTGCCGCACATTCTCAGGCGAGGGGCCGAGTGGTTTGCGTCGATTGGCTCGCCGCCCAAGAGCACCGGCACCAGGGTGTTCTGTGTGAGCGGCCATGTGAAGCGCCCCGGCAACTACGAAGTTCCGATGGGTGTGACCTTCCGAGAATTAGTCTACGAACACGCCGGCGGAATGCGCTCCGACAAACCGATCAAGGCCTTTATTCCCGGCGGAGCCTCGGCACCGTTCCTGACACCGGCACACCTCGATGTGAAGCTGGACTTCGAGTCCGTGGCGGCTGCGGGATCGATGCTGGGCTCAGGCGGTGTCACGGTGATGGAGGAAGGGACCAGCATGGTCTGGGCCGCGCTCAGACTCATGGAATTTTTTTACCACGAGTCCTGCGGCAAATGTAGTCCGTGCCGGGAAGGCAGCTCGTGGCTCGTTCAGACGATGCGGAGAATCATCGCCAAACGAGGGCGGATGGAAGACCTTGAAACCTTGTCGGATCTGTGCAAAAACATCGCCGGCCGTACGGTCTGCGCGTTCGGCGACGCAGAAGTGGCGCCGATCCAGGGCACCTTGAAGTATTGGCGGGAGGAATACGTCGCGCTGATCCGGGAGGCGGAAGCGGCGAACCTCGTAATGCCGGAGCCGGTGGCAAGAGGGTGATGGAAGCGGACAAGGGACAAGCGAGCAGGCTGAAAAGGTTCGGGGTCCGTTTGTCAGCTTGTCAGCAGATAGGGTTCTTATGACGCCCCCCACTACTCAAATGGTGAGTCTCACGATTGACGGCACGAAAGTGCAGGTGCCGAAAGGAACGCTGGTGATCGAAGCCGCCCGGCGGATCGGCGTGATGATTCCGCACTTCTGCTACCACCCGAAGCTCAAGCCGGACGCGAATTGCCGCATGTGCCTGGTGGAAATCGAGAAGATGCCCAAACTCCAAACGGCGTGCAGCACCCCGGCGGACGAAGGCATGAGCGTGCGGACCGCCACGACGGTGGTCAACGACGCCCATAAATCCGTCCTCGAGTTCATTCTGGCCAACCATCCGCTCGATTGTCCGGTTTGTGATCAAGGCGGGAAATGTGACCTTCAGGACTTCTCCCATCAATATACGGTCACGAGCCGGTTCATGGAAACCAAGCGGATCTTCCTAAAGGAGTACTTCAGCCCGCTCATCGAGACACAGATGAACCGCTGTGTGCAATGCCTGCGATGCGTCCGTTACTGCGACGAAGTCATGGATGTGAAGGCGCTGGCTCCGGCCGGACGCGGCACCATGACCGAAATCAAACACTTTGGGTCGCACCCGCTCGATTGTGAGTTTTGCGGGGGCTGCGTTCAAATCTGCCCGGTCGGCGCAATTACCAGCCGGCTCTCCATGTACGAATACCGTCCGTGGATGCTGAAACGGGCCGACACCATCTGCGGGTACTGCGGCGACGGATGCCAGATCACCGTCCAAACAAAGGACAACCAACTGATCGAAGTCAATTCAGCGCACGGTGCCGGGCGTAATAACGGCGACCTCTGCGCCAGAGGATTTTTTGGGTTTCATGCGGCCGCTCATCCGGAGCGGCTGACCCATCCGCTCCTCCGGCGCAATGGGACCCTCTCTCAAGCCACGTGGGAAGAAGCCCTGGAATACGTCGCGGAGCGGGCCGGGGCCATCAAAGCGGCCCATGGCGGACAAAGTTTCGGCGGCCTGATTACAGGCCGATGCACCAACGAAGAATTGTATCTCTTTCAGAAATTCATGCGTTTGGTCATCGGCACGAACGACATCGACAGCAGCGCACGCTATGGGCACATGAATAGCCTCTACGCCATGCGGCGCGTGCAAGGTACGCACCGGTGGACTGTCGGCTTCGATGATATCGTGGCCGCCGATGTGCTGCTTTTGGTGGGTACGAACATCACGGAAACCAATCCCATTACCGGCCTCAAAGTCAAAGAGGCCGCCAAGAAGCACGGCGCCGCGCTCGTGACGATCGAGGCCCTGGAGCCGTGCATCGAACCGGTGAGCAACATCGCCAATCTTTCACGCCACCATCTCAGTGTGTCGACCACGCATATGCACGATGCGGTCTTGGGCCTGTTGAAAGCGATCGTCGAGGAGAACCTGGTCCAACCGGATCTGGCACAGCAACAGCCAGCCTATCTCAGCGCCCTCACCGATTCATTGCGGCAGCTGTCATGGGAAGAGGTGCGTGTCGTCACTGGATGGGGCCCGGAGGCCTATACGGAGGCCGCGAAGACGCTGGCGGCCGGCCGACGGGTGGTCATCCTGGCGGGACAAGGCCTCCTGCGCAGCGAGCGGGGATACAGCGCGTCCCTGAACCTGCTCGACGTGCTCCTGCTCCTCGGAAAACTCGATCAGCCGGGCTGCGGCTTTGCCCCTCTGGCGGAGGAAAATAACGATCAAGGCGCTGTGGAAATGGGGGCGGCGGCGGAGTTCTTGCCAGGTCCGTTCGACCTCACCGATCGGGAGGGCCGCCATCGAGTCGCATCGCTGTGGAAGGCGGAGCCGCCCCCCCACCGCGGAGCCTCCTTGGTCGATATGCTGGATCGGGCCGGAGCCGGCATTCTGAAAGGCATGTTCATCGTCGGCGAAAATCCCGTGGGCAGTCTCCCCGCCCACCTGCGTGTCGACGAGTCCTTGCGCAAGCTCGACCTTTTGGTCTGTCAGGAACTGTTTCTCACTGAAACCGCCGCGCTGGCTCATGTCGTCCTCCCCGTCTCATCCTCGATGGAAAAGAGCGGCACATTTACCAATACGGAGGGACACGTCCAGGCCGTTCGCCCCGCCATTGAACCGATCGGGGAGAGCCGACCCGATTGGGAAATATTCGTCGCGCTGTCCTACTTAATGGGAACGCCGCTGGAATACACCGAGAGCCGGGACATCCTCAAAGAAATCAGAAATCTGATTCCCGGCTATGGATCGCTTGGGCCGTCTCCTGTTCCACCGAAAGTTGATCGGACCGCCGTTGACCGGTATCTCTCCGGCGGATACGAACACGATCTCGCGGCGCGACACAAGCTCAACGTCCCGTCGGCTCGGCCGGACGGCATCTTACAGCTGGAATTAGTACAGAGCCTGTTCCATTCCGGGAAACTCTCAACCCGTGCCAAAGGATTGATGCAGGTGGAGGGTACCGGCACCTTGCGGATCAATCCACGCGACGCAGCGCGTTATGGGCTTCAAAATGGAGCCTGGGTCCGCCTGTCCAACGCGCATGGGGAACTGACGATACCGGTGAAGGTGCTGGAACGGGTGCCCCAAGGACAGGCCTGGTTTCCCGACCACTTTGGCACAGAGGCCATGCGGCTGTTTCATTGTGCTATCAATCCCGTCACCCGCACACCATCAGTTCGAACGACGTCCGTCTCGGTGATTAAGGTGGCGTAAGAAGGCTGCTCGACAATGTCTACCACTATCTCAGCTAGCAGGGAGTCGTATCGTGACTGAATTAGGGCTGCGCGTTGCCATTACTCTGACACAAATTTCTGTCATCGTGGGCATCGTGATCATCACGGTACTCCTGCTCACCCTCGCCGAGCGGAAAGTCCTCGGCTGGATGCAAGATCGCATGGGACCGATGGAAGTGGGCCCCTATGGCTCTCTCCAGCCGTTCGCGGACGCCATTAAGCTTTTTTTCAAGGAAGATATCGTGCCCGCCGGCGCCAACAAGTTCCTGTTCACCGCGGCGCCGCTGCTCGCGCTGATTCCGGCGTTCATCGGATTCGCCGTCATCCCATGGGGCCCGGACCTGACCTGGGAGTTCGGCGGTCTCTCAATAAAACCGTTCGTCATCAGCGACATCAATATCGGCATTCTCTACATCTTGGCGTTTGCCTCCCTCGGCGCCTACGGGATCATCCTCGGCGGATGGGCCTCCAACAGCAAATATTCGCTGCTGGGCGGACTGCGATCGGCCGCGCAGATCATCAGTTACGAGTTGAACGTCGGGCTGTCCATTGTCGGAGTCTTGATTATCTCCGGGTCGCTGAGCCTGGTGCACATCACCAATGCCCAGGCGGGCGGTTTCTGGAACTGGAACGCCTTCACATTCCCGGCCCCGCAAATCTTCGCCCTCGTCGTGTACGTGATTTCAACGGTGGCAGAGACGAACCGCGTCCCGTTCGACTTGCCGGAAGCCGAAAGCGAGCTGGTCGCCGGGTTCTTTACCGAATACAGCGGCTTGCGCTTCGCATTCTTCTACCTCGCCGAATATGCCAACATGGTCCTGGTGTCCTGCGTGGCCTCGGCGATGTTTCTCGGCGGGTGGAACGCCCCGTATCCCGGCACGCTGCTGGGTCTCATCGGCCTTCCATCCTTAGCCTGGATTGAAAATACGATGTGGTTTGCCTTCAAGACCTATTCCTTTTTGTTTCTCTTTTTCTGGCTTCGGGCCACGCTGCCGAGACTGCGCTATGACCAGCTCATGCGGTTCGGTTGGAAGGTACTGCTGCCAATCGCGCTGGCGAACATCGTGGTCACCTCGATCGCGGTGTTCATCGCTCAGCAACTGAAGTAGGAGGGGAACGAAATGACGACCCCGTCGGCAGCCCCCGCACGATCGAACCTGCGCGAGTGGCTCAAGACCATCACGTTCTACGAAATCTTCGTCGGCATGAAAGCCACGCTCATGCATCTGCTCCGGTACAAACCGGTCACGTTGCAGTACCCGCACGAGAAACGCACGCTCCCGGACAACTATCGCGGCATGCTCGCGCTGCTGCGCTACGACGACGGAACCGAGAAATGCGTGGGGTGCGATCTCTGCGAAGCAGCCTGCCCGTCGCGCGTCATCCGCGTCGTCAGCGCCGAAGTTCCCGGAGAGCCGACGAAGCGCTACTCCAAAGAGTATTACATGGATATGACTCGCTGCCTCTTTTGCGGGATGTGCGTGGATGCCTGCCCCGTCGACGCGCTGGGCATGACACGGGAATTCGAATGGGCCGTGTACGATAAGCGGCAACTCCACCTGAACAAACAGCAACTCCTTGCGATCGGGGACCGGTCGTTTCCGGTCCGCGAGAAACGTTTGGAGTTCCAACACCCGAACACAGCGTTCTTCAACGTGGCATTCAAGCACGTGCCGCCCAAACCGGATTGATCGACGTGGGCGTCTTGCGCTCCCCGGGGCAGCCCCCTCCGGTGCGCCGTGCGGATCGTGCCGAGTCTGGGGTGTGCGTCAGGAGATGGTATCGTGGCGTATGTGTTTTTCGGATATTTCGCCGGCGTGATCGCGCTGACCGCTGTCTTGGTGGTGGCGCTCAGGAATCCCGTCTACAGCGCACTCTCCCTGCTGGTCATGTTCTTCCACGTGGCGGGCCTGTACATCACCCTGCACGCGGAATTCTTGTTCGCGGTGCAGCTCATGGTGTACGCCGGTGCCATCCTGATTTTCTACCTCTTCGCCGTGATGTTCCTCACGGAGAAAACACCGGATCGGTATCATATGCAATCATGGGGATCGCTCCTGATCGGAGGCGCGATCGTCGTGCAAATCGCCGTACTGGTCGGACAGCACGGCGTTTCTTTTGGCTCCACCGTGGAACGCACCGCCTTGTCGTCTCCGTCCGAAGAAGGCAACACCGAAGCCATTGGCCATCTCCTGTATACATCTTACCTCTTCCCATTCGAGGTCGCCTCGCTGATTCTGCTTGTGGCGATGATCGGCGCCATCGTGCTCTCGAAGAAAGATCTGTCTGAATCGCCGCCATCATGAGCGTCCCCATTCACTACTATCTCATCTTGAGTGCGTTTATGTTTCTCACCGGACTCGTCGGGGTGCTGGTGCGTCGAAACATCATCGTCATTCTGCTCTGTATCGAGCTCATGTTGAATGCCACCAACATCAACTTCGTGGCCTTTGCCGAGTACCTTCACGACTTGGGAGGCCAGATTTTCGTCTTCTTCACGTTAACCGTCGCGGCCGCCGAGGTCGGAGTAGGGCTTGCGATCGTAGTGGCGATCCACCGGTCCAAGGACACCATCAATGTCGAAGAATTTAATCTGCTGAAATGGTAATGCACTCGTATCTCGTGAAGCGTGAAGAGTCGTTGGCAACAGGCAAGAGTACTGTGCCTATCTTGTCTCAGTTGACGTTTCACGAGCGACGAGCGATGAGCGACGAGTCTTGTCAATGATGTACGCATTCATCCCGCTCCTCCCCCTGGCATCCTTCCTCATCCTCGGCCTCGGCGGCCGTTGGATCAAGGAGATGGCCCATCTGGTCGCAGTGCCTGCCGTTGTGGTGCCGTTCCTGCTGTCCGTCCTTGCATTCATGGAGGCAGCCGACGGACATTATGTGACGATCCCCCTCTACACCTGGCTCGCATCCGGTACGCTTGACGCACACATCGGTCTCTATATCGACCGGCTGACGGCCGTGATGCTCCTGCTGGTTACAGGAGTCAGCTCGCTCGTGCACGTGTATACAATCGGCTACATGCACGGAGAATCAGGCTACGCCCGTTTCTTCGCCTACATCGCGTTGTTTACCTTCTCTATGCTGATGCTGGTGTTAGCCGACAATCTCCTCCAGCTGTTCATCTTTTGGGAGGCCGTGGGTCTCTGTTCCTATCTTCTGATCGGGCATTGGTACGAACGGTCTTCAGCGTGCGCCGCCGCCACGAAGGCCTTTCTGGTCAATCGCGTCGGCGATTTCGGCTTCATCCTGGGCCTCCTGCTGGTATGGTCGAGCTTCGGCTCTCTGAACTACCAGGAGATTTTCTCCGCTGCACACGAGGCCGCGGATCAGACCATCAATCTCCTGAGTCTCGTCGGCGGATCATGGGACGTGTCGATCTTCACCCTCATCTGTCTTCTGTTGTTTACCGGCGCCATCGGCAAGTCCGCGCAAGTCCCGCTGCACGTCTGGCTGCCCGATGCCATGGAAGGGCCGACGCCGATTTCAGCGCTGATCCATGCCGCCACGATGGTGACCGCCGGCGTCTTCATGGTGGCGCGCCTGGCACCGCTCTACAATTTGTCCCCGACCGCCATGATGGTCGTCGCTCTGGTCGGCGCCGCTACTATGGTCCTCGGTGCCACCATCGCCTTGACCCAGACCGACATCAAACGGATCGTCGCCTACTCGACGGTCAGCCAGCTGGGGTACATGGTCATGGCCTGCGGCCTTGGCGCGTACGCCTCCGCCATGTACCACTTGCTGACGCACGGGGCCTTCAAAGCCCTGCTGTTCCTGGGCTGCGGCTCCGTCATCATCGCGCTGCACCACGAACAGGACATGCGACGCATGGGCGGCCTCAAGGACAAATTGCCGATTACGTATTGGACGTTCGTCATCGGTTCGCTGGCGCTGGCCGGCTTTCCCCTCACGGCGGGATTTTTCAGTAAGGATGAGATCCTTGTATCCGCATGGGCATCGGGCGGTCTGGGCCAAGTCCTGGCGCTCTTAGGCCTGGGGACGGCTCTGCTGACCGCCTTCTACAGTTTCAGACTGGTGTTTGTGACATTCTGGGGCCCCTCGCACGTCGATCCTCATCATGCGCATCATATCCATGAACCGTCGCGTACGATCACGATTCCGCTCCTGATTCTGGCGGTCTTCAGCGTTGTGACCGGCTACCTCGGCATTCCCTCCTTCTTAGAACCCGTCTTTTCCACGGGTGTTGAACAGACGGGTGGACATGGGCAGGCTGGTATGGGGGTGATGCTTGCCGCGACGCTGATGGGGCTTGCCGGCATCGCCGGCGCCTACTACGTCTATGTGCTCAATCCCGGCCTCCCCGACCGCTTGTCTGAACAGTGGAACAGCTTGTATCAGGCTTCTTTGAATAAGTGGTATGTGGATGAAGCCTACGCTGTCGCTTTCGTGAAGCCGACGTTTGCTGCAGCTTCGGCACTGTGGAAACACATCGATGTGAATGTGATCGATGGAGCCGTCAACGGCGTGGCTCGCGCCTTCGCCTGGAGCGGATGGTTGTTGCGGCTGATCCAGAGCGGACAGACCCAGCATTATGCGTTGGCCATGGCGTGCGGCATCGCCGTCATCGCCACGGTGTTCTTGCTCTTTTAGGGTGTCGCGCCGACCTACGCCGGCAGCAAGATGGATGAGGCGAATCGGCTGTTCTTGTTTTCATCGGATCACGGTTGACGAATGACCAATTCATGGCCCTGGCTCACTGTGCTGGTGTTTCTTCCGTTGGCGGGCGCGCTCGTCTTATATCTGGCGAAAGAGACCGGCGCGCGGCTGATCGCCCTCGTCGTGACGGTCGCAGACTTGCTGTTATCGATCCCCCTCTGGTGGTGGTTCGATCCATCGTCGAGCCACATGCAGTTTGTCGAGACGGCGGTATGGATCTCGTCTCCAAAAATTCAATACAAACTCGGGCTGGACGGAATCAGCTTGCCGCTCATACTTATGACGACGGCGCTCATGCCGCTCTGCGTCTTGATCTCTTGGCGGTCCATCGAAACCGGCGTCAGGAACTTCATGGCGATGCTGCTGATCATGGAAGGTGCCATGATCGGGGTGTTTGTCGCCCTCGACTTCGTGTTGTTTTACGTGTTCTGGGAAGCGATGCTCATCCCCATGTACCTCTTGATCGGCATGTGGGGCGGACCGAATCGACTGTATGCCGCCGTCAAGTTTTTCTTGTACACCCTGGCGGGCAGCGTGTTGCTTCTGGTGGCGATCCTTGTCCTCTATTTCCAGGGCGGCCACACGTTCGACATTCAGGAGTTGGCCCAAGGCAATTACTCCCACACCATGCAGATGTGGGTCTTTCTGGCCTTCTTTGCGGCCTTCGCCGTCAAAGTGCCGATGTTCCCCTTTCATACGTGGCTGCCCGATGCGCACGTGGAGGCCCCCACCGCCGGCAGTGTGATTCTCGCCAGCGTGCTGTTGAAGATGGGGACGTACGGCTTCTTGCGCTTCAGCCTGCCGATGTTGCCGGAAGCGTCCCAGGCATTTACGCCGTTGATGGTCGTGCTCTCGATCGTGGCGATCATCTACGGTGCCTATATGGCACTGGCACAGACCGATCTGAAAAAACTCATCGCCTATTCCAGCGTCAGCCACATGGGATTCGTGACGCTGGGGCTGTTCATGTTCAATCTCCAAGGCATTGAAGGCGCCGTGATGCAGATGGTGAATCACGGTATTACGACCGGCGGCCTCTTCCTGTGCGTCGGCGTCATCTATGAACGAACGCACAGCAGACAGATCGCCGACAATGTCGGCTTGACCAAACCGATGCCACGATTCGCCACCTGCCTGGTCATCTTCGCGCTGTCCTCGTTGGGGCTGCCGGGCACCAATAGCTTCGTCGGGGAGTTCATGGTATTGGCCGGTACCTTCCTCGTGAACAAACCGGCGGCGGCTCTGGCCTCCCTGGGCATCATCCTGGCCGCCGCCTATATGTTATGGATGGTCCAGCGCGTGGCGTTCGGCGTTCCGTCGCAAGCGTTGCTGCCGAAGCTGCAAGACTTGACTCCGCGCGAGATGGCCATACTAGCCCCGCTTGTCGTGCTGGTATTTGTGATCGGCGTGTTCCCCAATCCGCTGTTGACGCGCATGCACGCAAGTGTCGGGAAGGTGATCGCACGGGCGGCGCCGCCCGCGCCCGCTCCAGCAACGGCCACCCAGCAGCCTGAACCGCTCATTCAGCCTCTTGAGCGTGAGGCCTCCGCGCTTGTGATCCTGCCTCACCCGGAGGAGCGCGAACCGTCATCATTCACCGGCGTCACGCTCGACACGGCGGAGGTGCGCGCACCATGAATTTTTTCTCCCCGGGCGACCTGTTCCTCATCTTGCCGGAGCTGCTGGTGATCGCCGCCGCGTGCATCGTGCTGGTCCTCGACCCGGTGATGCCTTCGAACCTGAAAGATGGCCTGGCGTGGCTGAGCCTCGGCACATTAGCTGTGTGCATGGGGCTGATCGCATCGCAGATGGGGCATCCCGCCTCCGCCTTCGGAGGAGTGGTCGCCATCGACGCCTATGCCTGCTTTTGGAAACTGC
>JAYWIP010000166.1:0-7054 GCA_039794465.1 Nitrospira sp. | reverse complement strand
GGTCTGCATCGGACCTATTGGAAGCAGTGCCACGATAAAGGCCATCCAAATCAGGCGAAGCTAGAATTGTTTGCTGTGCTCAATCAACCGGAGTCTCTTACGGTGATGGAGTGTCTAGGCAACCAGTTATTCGACGCCATGTGGAGCAAACACAAAACTGCCATTCAGCAACTGACCACCTCTACTCGGAAAAGGTTCCAGGCGCTCATACAAGCAGGAGGCGAGGCGGCACTTCAAATGTGGGAATTGCCGACGCAGATCGTCGAGAAGAAGGAAGGAGATGTCTGGGAGAAACATCTCTACTCAACTGCAAGTGGCGGGTTTAGCGCGAAGCTGAACGGATGGGAAAAGGAGTTGCTGGAACTGGAAATGAGGAAGGAAGGCTTTGTCGCTTGGCTGAGGAACCTGCCACGACGAGAATGGGCGCTCTGCATCCCGTATGAGCTAGCCGGTAAAAAGCCGTTCTACCCTGATTTCGTCATTGTTCGAAAGAGTGGGAAAGGGCTGGTCGTTGATATTCTGGAACCGCATGATGATGGTCGGATCGATACCTGGGCCAAAGCCAAAGGGCTTGCTGAATTTGCCGATAAACATGGCATGGATTTCGGGAAGCTTGTCATTGCCAGAAAGAAAGACAAAACTTGGCAAATGGCAGATGTGAATGACATGAGGACCCGGGCTAAGGCCCGCAAGATGCAGTCAGCTAGCGATCTAGAAAGTCTGTTTGGGTCATAAGACAAGCCCGGAAGGTTGGAGACTGTTTTCAGCATAACAGATGTGTAGGGGCTAGTAAGGCCATGTCGGATGATCGAAAAGACCGTGAACATCTGTTTGGCGGTGAATGGACCACACAAAAACTAGAGGTGCTAGCCAAATATCTACGGGGCTACACGACTGCGTTAAAGAAGACGCCTTTTCAGAAGTTCTACATCGATGCGTTTGCAGGCACAGGCTACCGAGATGCTCGGCGTGACGATGAGGAGGACTCGCCACAAAACCCGCTCTTCCCTGACATGGTTGAAGCTGAGCCGCAGTCGTTTCTGGATGGCTCTGCTCGTCTTGCACTCAAGATCGAATTGCCGTTTGATCAATACGTCTTCATCGAACGTAGTGCCGAACGATGTGCCAATCTTGAAAACCTGAAGTCACAGTTTCCTAGCCTTGCCAATAATATCGACATTCGCCAGGGGGATGCTAACGCTAAAATCCAAGAACTATGCGCAACAGATTGGCGATCCAAACGCGCAGTGCTGTTTCTTGATCCCTATGGCATGCAGGTCGAGTGGACGACGATCGAAGCCATCGCGAAGACGAAGGCCATTGATCTCTGGCTGCTTTTCCCGCTTGGTATTGGAGTGAATCGTCTACTCACCAAATCCGGCGATATTCCAAACTCCTGGAGGAATCGCCTTAATCTGCTGCTGGGGACTGAAGATTGGTACGATGAGTTTTACAAAGTTGAGATTACCCCCACGCTTTTTGGTGAAAACAAGGAGACACTCATCAAAGCGAAGATGGAAACAATCGGTCGGTATTTCAATAACCGACTCAAATCGGTCTTTGTCGGTGTGGCAGAAGAGCCGGGGGTATTGCGTAACTCAGCAAACAATCCGCTCTACCTTCTTTGCTTCGCGGTTGGGAATGAACATGGAAAAGACATTGCGCTGCGCATCGCACAGCATTTACTCAAGGAGGTGCGCTGATGGCACAGGGATCTGGCATAGAATGGACTGAGTCCACATGGAATCCGGTTACGGGGTGTACGAAGATCAGCCCTGGCTGTAAGTACTGCTATGCAGAGCGTATGGCCGAACGTCTCCAGGCCATGGGGCAAGCGAACTACGTGAATGGTTTTCAGTTGACGCTCCAGCCTCATATGCTTGAGCTTCCATTGAAATGGAAGAAGCCACAAACGATCTTCGTGAATTCAATGAGCGATCTGTTTCATGAAGATATCCCTATGGAGTATATCCAAAAAGTATTCAGCGTGATGAACCGGGCTGATTGGCATCGGTTCCAGGTGCTTACTAAGCGCGCAGAACGGCTTGGTGCGTTGAGTCCATTGCTTAACTGGACGGAAAACATCTGGATGGGCGTCAGTGTTGAAGACGACCATTACCGGCAGCGTATTGATCATCTCCGCCGAACCAGCGCGCACATAAAGTTTCTCTCGCTTGAGCCGCTACTTGGTCCCTTGCCCGATCTCGACCTTGCCTTAATCGACTGGGTCATTGTCGGGGGAGAATCCGGTCCCAAGTCCAGGTCTATGAACCCGGCGTGGGTTATTGATCTGCGCGATCAGTGCCACCGAGCAAGGGTCCCTTTCTTTTTCAAGCAGTGGGGAGGAAAGAATAAGAAACAAGCTGGTCGCGTGCTCGAAAAAAGGGTGTGGAATGAAATGCCGCGCGTTTCAGTTAGAAGGAAAGAATTGCCGGTTCTGGCCTAGAATCTTGTCCAGCGGATGGATATCGACCAAGCGGCTTGGGTGAGCCTCAGCAGTACCTATTTGCCATTCTGGGTCGCAGCCAACACAGTGAAGGAAGGAATTGTTTGATGCTTTACCTGTCTCCAACAAGATTCAGAATCATCACAATTCATAACGTGTTGATATAACGCGACGTGTACCTCGCTGCATTGTTTGACAGTTGCTTGATTAGAGAGGGTTTGAGAGGCGGATCTTGGGTGGAGAAAAATGTGTCAGCAACCAATATTGGCATGATTGCCATCAACGTCATCAACCGGCTCGACGGTGAAGGGCTGAAGATTTTCGGATTTGAAGGCAGTTAGCGAAATCGTCTGCCGAGGGGAAAGGCCCGGCGGCACGTGGGACCTATCTGGGGAGTAAAGGTAGTAACTCGGTCAAGTGACGGTTGAACCAAGGCTATCTGGCGATTGACTATGGTTACCCATGACAACCAACAGCATGCGATTGATCAGAAAGCCAGGCCAGGCAGCGAAAGACCAGTAACCTCCAATGCTTTAAGACGAAATCTTAACGGCTGGCAGTAATGATCCTTGCTAACGCCTTGACATCTCGACATCTTAGCCCTGCTCCTGATACCCTTTCTCCCCATGGCTAGAAAGACCAAACAATCGCGTACTTCCCGCGCTGCCCGTGAACAGACTCCGGTTTCTGTCGTCAGGCCGTCCGCTGATCAGGCGGCCAAGTTGGAAATCTACGACACGACGCTCCGCGACGGCGCGCAGGCGGAAGATGTCAGCTTTTCGGCGGAGGATAAGCTCCGCGTCGCGCAAAAGCTGGACGAACTCGGCGTCCATTTCATCGAAGGCGGGTGGCCCGGCGCGAATCCCAAGGACATCGAATTTTTCCGGATGATCAAAACGGTTCCGCTGAAGCATGCGACCGTCATCGCCTTCGGGTCGACGAGGAAGGCGAGTCATTCTGTGCGCGAGGACCCCAACCTTCAAGCATTGCTTGCCGCGGAAACCAAAACGATTACCCTCTTCGGGAAAACCTGGTCATTGCACGTTACTGACGCCCTCGGCATCTCCCTGGCCAAGAATCTGGAATTGATCGGAGATTCCGTCGCCTATCTAAAGAACAAAGGGCGTCGGGTGTTCTATGACGCCGAACATTTCTTCGACGGATATAAAACCAACCCGGAGTACGCGCTCAACACCATCAGAAAAGCGGTGGAAGCCGGAGCGGAGCGGGTGATTCTCTGTGACACCAACGGCGGGACTATGCCCTGGGAAATTCGGGAGATCTGCGAAACCGTGCGGCGCGAGTGTCCGGTGCCGTTGGGTATCCATGCGCACAACGATTGCGACATGGCGGTGGCGAATTCGCTGGTGGCGATCGAAACGGGGATCGTGCAGGTGCAAGGGACGATCAACGGCATCGGGGAGCGGTGCGGCAACGCGAATCTCTGTTCGATCGTTCCCAATTTGGAATTAAAGATGAAGCGGCCGGCACTGACGGACCGGCTCAGCCGGCTGAAGGAAGTTTCCGGTTTTGTTACCGAGATCGCCAATATGATGCCCAACAAGCATCAGCCCTATGTCGGCGATTCGGCGTTCGCGCACAAAGGCGGGGTGCATATCCATGCCGTGCTCAAGAACCCGGCGACCTATGAACATATCGATCCTGCGCAAGTGGGCAATCGGCAGCGGGTCTTGGTCTCGGACTACGCGGGTCGCAGTGGCCTTGTGGACAAGATCGAAGCCTTCGGTATCAAGCTGTCGAAGGATCACTCCAAAGTACACGAGTTGATCAACACCCTCAAAGAACGGGAGAGCCAGGGATATCAATTCGAAGGGGCGGAAGGCTCCTTCGAGCTGCTCATGCGGAAGGCCATGGGGAGCCACAAACCCTCGTTCCAGCTGTTGGGATTTCGGGTCATCGTCGAAAAGAAACAGGATGACGGGGCTCCGTTTTCAGAGGCGACGGTGATGATCAAGGTCGGCGACGTGGTTGAACACACGGCGGCCGTTGGAGCAGGGCCGGTCAGCGCGTTGGACCATGCGTTGCGCAAATCCCTGGAAAAGTTTTACCCGCAACTCACGGAAGTGAAATTGCTCGATTATAAGGTGCGGGTCTTGGCGGCGAATCAAGGCACGGAGTCCAAAGTCCGGGTCTTGATCGAGTCCGGCGATCACAAGGACAAATGGGGAACCGTGGGGGTCTCGGAGAACATTATCGAAGCGACGTGGCAGGCGTTGGCCGACAGCATCGAATATAAACTCCTGGCGAAAGAGTAACCTCAGGGGTAGGGCTGCACCAAATTTATTCTTGACAGGGCTCATAACCTTACGTAACTTAAGCTAAACTCTCCGCATGAAGGCCGGGCCTCTCGCAATAGGCCATGGGGATGGCAGTGGGTACCTAAGGGGGATGCATGAGGAAGGCTGATATTGCGAACGAAATTTTCAAGCAGGTTGGCATCTCAAAAAATGAAGCGGCCGACATCGTCGAGCTGGTCCTCAACATGTTGAAGTCCGTGTTGCAAAAAGGGGAATCGGTCAAGATCGCGGGATTCGGCAATTTTGTCGTGCGCAGCAAGGGCGCCCGCAAAGGCCGGAATCCTCGGACGGGAGAAGAAATCGGCATTACACCCCGTCGTGTCGTGACGTTCCGCCCAAGCCAAGTGTTCAAGAAGTACGTCAATTCGTAGCAGGATGCTGAACACAACCACCCGCTTCCTTCTCGCATCCCTCATTGGTACCGTGAAGCCCGCTTCGCCGACTCAACGAGGCGAGCGCGACTGAGGGCCGGTCATGGGAACTGAGCCCAGGCTGGGAAGCAAAATTTTCTATAAAATCGGGGAAGTGAGCCGGATGACCAAACTGCCGGCCTATGTGCTGCGGTTCTGGGAATCCGAATTCAGTTTTCTCAAGCCCAAGAAAAGCAGAGGGAATCAGCGGCTGTATGTGCAGCGCGACATCGAGACCGTATTGGAAATTAAGCGCATGCTCTATGAGGAAGGGCATACATTGGAAGGGGTGAAGCGCTATTGGGCCAGGCGCGGGCGGGCTGGATCCCGGCCGTTGCCTCCGAAGGAGATGGCCAAAAAGCTCAGGGGCGATTTGCAAGCCATTGTGAAAATCATTGAGTCGCATGCCCGGTAGGGGCGCACACAACCTTCCCATTGCCTTTCCATAGTGCCGCAAGGGACAATAGCACAGATTTTGATCGATAGAGAACACGTCGGGGCGTAGCGCAGCCCGGTAGCGTACTCGCTTGGGGTGCGAGTGGTCGTGGGTTCAAATCCCGCCGCCCCGACCAACAACACAGTGCTGAGTGTCGAGTGCTGAGGACTGAGACGAAGAAGAAAGTCAGAGACTCGGCCCTGATTCTTCAGCCTTGAAACAAGGAGCTGCGCTACGCAGCTTTTTTTATGCCGCCCGGCCGCATCCGAATTCTCGTTACCAATGACGACGGCATCCAGTCCGCCGGCCTGACGGTCTTGGCGTCCGCCCTCTCAAAACTTGGAGACGTGTGGGTGGTCGCTCCCGACAGAGAGCGCACGGCGGTCGCGCATGCCGTGACGCTCCATAAGCCGCTGCGGGTTCATCAAGCAGCGAAGCGAACCTATTCCGTCAACGGCACACCGGTGGATTGCGTCAACCTGGCGCTGCTCAAGATCATGCCCCAGCGCCCGCATCTGCTCGTGTCCGGCATCAACAAGGGAGTGAATCTCGGTGATGATGTGCTGTATTCGGGTACGGTGTCGGCGGCGGTGGAAGGAACGATACTCGGCGTGCCGTCGATGGCGGTTTCGCAAGAAGGGCGTGAGCGGTTTCGCTTCGCCGTCGGCGCGCATTATGCCGTCCGGGTGGCGCGGCTCATTCTCGAACAAGGCTTGCCGGAAGAAACGCTGCTCAATCTCAATATCCCGGATCAGCCGCTTGGCGCGACGAGCGGCGTGCGTGTGACCTGTCTGAGCCGCCGGCGGTTCGAGAACCCGATCGTCGAAAAAGTAGACCCTCATGGGCGCAACTACTATTGGATCGCCGGGACCCGCATTTCCTGGAGCCGCAGCAAAGATGCGGACCATGAGGCCATTGCCGACGGCGCCGCGTCGCTGACTCCCATCAGACTCGACAGCACGCATTACGGAGCGTTGGATCGCTTCAGAGCGTGGGAGCCCGGGTTGCGGGCCAGGCGCGAGAAGGCGGTCGGAGGATCCCGCGACCGCTCAAAGGACCGGCGATGAGCATGATTGGGAACGTGATCGAATGGATCATCACCGAGCTGAGCAAGTTCGTGATCAACACGATCTCCTTGATGGGCTACAGCGGAATTTTGCTGACGATGGCGATCGAAAGCGCCTGTATTCCGTTGCCGAGCGAAATTATCATGCCGTTTTCCGGCTATCTGGTGACGACCGGACAGTTCACGATGCTGGGAGTCACATTGGCCGGAGCCGTGGGCAATGTGCTGGGATCGATCGTCGCGTACTATGCGGGCGTGTGGGGCGGCCGCCCCTTTGTCGAGCGGTACGGACGGTATTTCCTGGTCTCTCATCATGATCTCGATGTCGCCGACCGGTGGTTCGCGAAGTATGGAGAAGCCGCCGTATTTTTTGGGCGG
>JAYWIP010000165.1:0-8557 GCA_039794465.1 Nitrospira sp. | reverse complement strand
GACCTCCGCTCCTTGGCCTCCCATCGCAACAGGCCAGCGCAGTGCAATTGGTTGGAGCTGATGCAACAGCCGATGCGCCATTTCATCTGATCTAATTTCCGTTAGGGAGAGAAGAACCAGGTCTGGAGTGATGCTTTCACAGAACGTCTGCAGATCTGTCAGAGGAAGATTCGAGCCCAAGTAATAGATATGGCACCCACGTGCTGCGGCAAGATAGGCCACGGCTTGTGCGCCGAGTTCATGAAACTCGCCTTCCGGGCAGGCAATCAGCACGCGTGGGCCGGACTCGTTCACCGGGAGTTGATTCATCACGGAGAAGAGTTTCTGCTGGATGACTTTCGTGACGTAATGTTCCACAGCTATGCTCAGCCGGCCTTCATGCCACAGCTCGCCGACGCGGAGTTGCAAGGGAAGGAGAATGCGCTGCACCGCCTCATCAAACGGAATGACGGCGACGGCTCCGTTCAGTTTTTGCTCAAAGCGGAGCTTGTCGAGAGGATCAAGGCACGAGACCAGTTCGTCGAGCAGGCTCTTGTGCGGCGCGAGCTCTTCCTGCTTCGGAGTTGAGATCAGACGCATTCGCTGAAGTAGTGACTCTCGCCCTTCAACGGCTAGTGCCCCGATTGTTTGACCACGATCCAGCTCTTCTTTGAGAAATCGCAGCAGGGCTACATCTTCATCGGTGTATTCCCTATAGCGATTGGCACTCCGTAAAGGTTTGACAAGTCCATACCGCCTTTCCCAGACCCTTATCACGTCTCTTGAGAGACCGGTCAATTTTGCAACCCTATGAATTCTATGATTGTGCATTGGCAATTCGAATTGTATTGTAATGTCTAATGTTTGTCAAATATTTATAATTTATACACTTGACACATTGGACATCATGCTATATACATTAGACATAAATGAAACAAACAATGAACATACAAAATGAGAGTTCATCATGGCAGGCAAGATCCGCCAGTACTTAAGCACGTCGGGCGGCGCCCTGCTTCTTGGCGCCTTTCTCATGGTTGGAGGGATCGCCGTGGTCTTCGGCGGGGAGCATGCTCTCTCGAGAACTGAGTTCTGCGTGAGCTGCCATTCCCAAACCTACCCCTATGAGGAGCTAAAAAAGTCGTCCCACTATGGGGCGCTCGGGGCTGATCCGGGCTGCAAGGACTGCCATGTTCCGCAAGGCTTGGGAAATTTCCATCTGGCCCTCTGGACCCACATCTATGATGGGACAAGGGCAGTCCTCGCGGAAATGAAATATGACTACTCGACAATAGAGAAATTTAACGAGCGCCGGCCAATCATGGCCCACTATGCGCGCATGTCCCTCAAAAATTGGGACAGCGTCACTTGCCGGGAGTGCCACAAGAATACCAAGCCACCCGGGGCATCGGCGAAGGCCGCACACAAGAAGATGGAAACCGATGGCGCCACCTGCATTGATTGCCATCAGAATCTCGTCCACAAGAAAGTCCCGGAGAGCGATCTCAATGCGAGTCGAGTTCAAGGTGTGATGGTCTTGAAAGAAATGCAAAAAGAAACAGAAGACAAGGATGAGAAGGACTAGTTTATCCCTCGTGACCCGTCCTAATCCAAAGTCCACAGGACGTTGTCCAATTGATAGTAAAACACTACGAAGATGTCCAATAAGTTGAGGTAGCAAGAGGAGGTCGCGCATGAGTGGCAGGAGGATCGCGCAATGCATCATGGTGTTGGTATCGGGCATGACTCTCTCAGGAGCGATCGCCGCTTCGGCAGAACTCATGCCGTTGGATCCAGTTCCGGCTCCTTATGCAGACAAACACATGCCCGCCGGTTGGTGGACGGATCCTAAGGTCATTGAGGAGGGAAAAAAGATTTATGTCGGTGAAGCCCACCCGCAAGTCTCCTGTACTGGTTGCCATGGCGAAGACGGTGAACCGGTAAGAAGTGGGGAGGGGGTTCGGAGCCTGAAAAATACTAAACGCTTCTCAGACAGCTACTGGTTCTGGCGGGTGGCCGAAGGGATTCCAAAGACGCCAATGATGCCATGGAAATCGCTCCTCTCAGAAGACCAGATCTGGCAAGTCGTCGCATTCATGCATACCTTCTCGCACGGAGGGAAACCTGTCGAACACAAAGATTATAAGGGGTACAAGCGACCGGAGAAGATCAAGCCCAAGAATGTGGCGCCGATGGTCCTCGTGCCAGCCGGGGAATTTACCATGGGGAGCAACGAGGGTAATGACAATGAAAAGCCCGAACACAAGGTCTTTCTGAATGCTTATTATCTGGATATCTATGAAGTAACGGTCGGGCAATATGCGAAGTTTCTGGATGCTGTCAGCACATACCCTCCGCCGATGTGGTCGACGATGGACGAGCCGCCTCATCAGAACCGCCCGGTTGTCAATGTCGATTGGGAGGATGCGAACAACTATTGCAAGTGGGCCGGTAAGCGGCTGCCGACAGAAGCAGAATGGGAGAAGGCGGCACGGGGGACGGACGGGCGGATCTATCCCTGGGGTAACGATCCACCTGATCCGCTGCGCGCTAATTATGGGAAGGAGAAGTGGAACAAGCATGATGCGCTGGTGCCGGTGGGGCAATTGAAAGACGGCAAGAGCCCCTATGGCATCTATGATCTAGCGGGTAATGTCTGGGAATGGGTGAACGACTGGTATGATCCTGACTATTATGCGGCCAGCCCAGCACGAAACCCGCTGGGACCGAAAAGCGGCAAATTCAAAGTGATGCGGGGCGGCTCGTGGGACATGGCCCCCGAGAACCTGCGCTCTGCACGCCGGGACCTCAACATCCCCTCGACGACCGACTCCGACTCACCGGCGTATCGAAACTTCAACAGTGGGTTCCGGTGTGCGAAGAGTCCGTAGGGCTTAAAACTTGGCTCGGTCATCCCCGTCGGGGGTGTATCGATTGCCATCAGAATCTGGTGCAAAAGAAAGTTCCGGAGATGGACCTCAACGCTAGTAAAGAGCAGGACAGGATGGGGTTGAAGGAGAGAAGAAAGGGGGTGACTGGCATACCGTAACCATCAGGGTGGTCTCTAAACAGTCACGGGTGAGCACATTATCAATAGCTGTCGTTGTTTTCACATTAAACCGAGGAGGTATCCCATGCATTCCATTCCAAAAGTGATCGGTGTGATGTCTTGTGTTTGCTTGCTGTGCCTTGGTCTGTCTGGTACTGCGGCACTGGCTTCAGACGATAATATGCAACTTGGTCCAGCTGGTGAGCGGATAGGCGGTCAAGCTGGTCACAAGGCCCAGCAAGAGAAACTACAGGGCGTAGGAGGCAAACTTTCCAGTAGCAGAGAAGGCGGTCAAGCGGGAGTGAAACAATCCAAAGAAAAGCTGAAGGGCGTAATTGCTGACGATGCTGATCACAGAATGGGCGGTCAAGCCGGTCACAAGGGTGCTGAAGATATGCTGGAGCGCCCCGCGAAAAAGTGACGTCCGTCCAGTTTCAAGACAGGAAGTAACTGTGTCGGCGAGTCACCTGGCTGAGGATGGCATCCTGCCATCCTCAGCCTCAGGACAGCCGCTCCGGTGCCACAGTCTGGTGCCCGCACCTAACAAAGTGGCTTCGATAAACGGCTTGTAACGTCTTTGAGCAAAGGGGGGATGCATATGACACGACACCACACACGACTTGCCGTCGCGCTGGCCGGAGTAGCGGCCATGGTCCTCACCACCACTCTGCCTCTTCAATCAACATTCGGCGAAGGTGGGGCACGACGTGATGTCGTGCGTCAGGAACAGCAAAACGTCAAGGATGCCACTACACACGCCAGGGAAGCAGTGGAACATGGCGAACAAGGTCATGCCGAGAAGCTTGTGACCCATGCCGAAGCGGCGCTGCAGCTCGCCATGAAGGGAGGCGAGGACCAGCATTTGGCAGAAGCGATGACCAGTCTGAAAGCAGCGATTGAGCATGGCAAGGCCGGTCATGCTGACGTGGCCACGAAACATGCTGAAAATGCCGTCGCCCATCTCTCTCAAGTCAAGTGAGGCAGGAACGGCTATCGCGAAGGGTGGTTCGCGCGAACGGGCAAAGAGGCATGACTCTGCCCGTTTCTGCATCTGAGATCCGTGGCCCATCCGCATACAGGCATGAACACTCAACACCTCGACGTCCGCTCGCTTCGAACATTCCTGCAATACACTTCCGGGGAAGGTTCGGTGACCTTGACCTGCAAGGAAATACACTTCGCTTTGTGATCAGTGTGAATACAGCTACGCAACCGGATGCAAATCTTACAAGAGGCCCAAGGGACCCGGGCTCAATTGACAGCTGTTCCCTATTGACCAGTCTTTGTTTGACGAAAATGCCAGCATGCTGATTCACCCACGCCCAAACGACGACACAAACTTCGGGAGGCCATTATGCTGAGGGTAAAAATAGCGAGTTTCGCCCTGTTTGTCTTAGCCCTGTCACACCCTGGGTACGCCGAAGAGCATTATGGACCGAAGTCTATTGCCGATAGGCAAACGATGTCGAACCAGTTCTGGTGGCCCGAAAGACTTGATCTCATGCCCCTTCGACAGCATGCAGCTGAATCCAACCCAATGGGCAAACAGTTTACATACGCTAATGAGTTTAACAAGCTCGACCTGAAGGCAGTGAAAAAAGACCTCAAGGAGTTGATGACAGCCTCTCAGGACTGGTGGCCGGCAGACTACGGTCACTATGGCCCATTCTTCATCCGGATGGCCTGGCACAGTGCCGGCACCTATCGCGTGGCTGATGGTCGAGGCGGAGCTGGCGGCGGTCAACAACGCTTCGAGCCTCTGAACAGCTGGCCTGATAACGCCAACCTTGATAAGGCGCGCCGGTTGCTGTGGCCTGTCAAAAAGAAATACGGGAGTAAAATTTCATGGGCCGACTTGATGGTCCTGACGGGGAATGTCGCCATGGAATCGATGGGCTTCAAGACCTTCGGTTTTGGCGGCGGGCGTGTGGACACGTGGGAAAGCGATTTGGTCTATTGGGGGCCTGAGAAGAAATGGCTCGCGGATGAGCGATACAAGGGCGACAGAAAGTTAGATAATCCACTTGCTGCTGTTCAGATGGGCCTCATCTATGTGAACCCAGAGGGACCGAACGGGAATCCTGATCCACTAGCGGCGGCGAAGGATATCCGAGAAACATTTGGTCGTATGGGGATGAACGATGAAGAGACTGTCGCTCTGATCGCGGGCGGCCACACCTTCGGCAAAGCCCATGGCAATGGCAATCCATCCAAATGTGTCGGGGTTGAGCCCGCGGCCGCAGCCATAGAGGAGCAGGGATTGGGCTGGACAAACACCTGTGGGTCCGGCAAGGGTGCCGATACTATCACCAGTGGGTTGGAAGGCGCTTGGTCCGTCAACCCGGCTGCATGGACCAACCAATACTTTACGAACCTCTTCACCTTCGAATGGGTGATGACCAAGAGCCCGGCCGGCGCCACACAATGGATTCCCAAAGATGGCCAAGCTGCGACCCTAGTGCCCGATGCGCATGACAAAACTGTCAGACATGCTCCCATCATGTTAACGACGGACCTCTCACTAAAGTTCGATCTCAGTTATCAACAGATTGCGAAACGCTTTCTTGAAAACCCGAAGGAGTTTGAACTCGCATTTGCGAAACCATGGTTCAAGCTCATTCATCGTGATATGGGGCCTCGTGCACGTTATCTTGGCAACGAAGTTCCCCAGAAGGACCTGATCTGGCAAGATCCCATTCCTAAGGTCAATCACAAGCTGATCGGCACTAGCGACATTGCGAGTCTGAAAAACACCATCCTTGCGTCTGGATTGACGGTTCCGGAACTCGTTCGCACAGCCTGGGCATCTGCTGCATCTTTCCGCGGGACCGATAAGCGGGGTGGGGCCAATGGAGCGCGTATTCGTCTCGCGCCCGCAAGGGACTGGCCGGTCAACAACCCGGAGGAACTGGCCAAGGTCATCGCCCGCTTAGAGGGCATTCAAAAGGACTTCAATAAGGCGCACAGCGATGGGAAAGCCGTGTCACTAGCGGATCTGGTTGTCCTGGGTGGAGCGGCAGCGGTTGAGCAGGCGGCGAAGGCAGCCGGGCACAACGTGCAGGTCCCCTTTACGCCGGGACGGATGGACACTACGCAAGAGCAGACCGATGTCAGTTCGTTTGCCGTGCTGGAGCCGAAAGCCGATGGGTTCCGCAACTACTTCGGCGAGGGCAACTCTATGTCCCCCGCAGAAATGCTAGGCGATCGTTCCAATATGCTGACATTGACAGTCCCTGAAATGACCGTGCTAGTGGGCGGCTTGCGCGTGTTGAACGCAAATGCACGACAATCCAAACAGGGTGTTTTCACTCACAAACCTGGGACATTGAGCAACGACTTCTTCGTCAACTTACTCGACATGTCTACAAAATGGCAGAAGTCATCACAGTCCGAAGGGATTTACGATGGTGTGGATCGAAAGACGAATGCCATCAAATGGACGGCGACACCTGTGGACCTCATATTCGGGTCGCACGCTGAACTTCGTGCGATCGCAGAAGTCTATGCAGCTGAAGATGGACAACGGAAGTTGATTCGTGACTTTGTGACTGCATGGAACAAGGTGATGATGCTCGACCGCTTCGACGTCATGTAATCTTGCCGGTGCTCGACGTCAGTCGGACCAGGCTGCAACCGAGCCCCTGGCCGCGAGAGAATACCGCTCTACGGATCCTTCCTGGATCAAACGGTTGCGTAGTAGATTCAGACGCATCCCACAGTTGGCGATCGTCAACTGTGGGTGCATGGCAGGTTCAGACCTACCCGATGGTGAATCGAAAAGAGGCGTATCGCGTGTTGAGGCGGCCGGCGACTCACGGATTGCGTCGGCTTGAAGGGGCTGATCTGCAGGCGTCTCCCTCACAGGCGTGCAGGCGACCGGTGAGCCTCAAGCGGTTCCGTGCGAACCATGCATAGGCATTCAAAACAAGTGGCTCGACGAAAGAAAGACGGCTGAGCCTCGCCAAGAATCCCAGGCCGACTGCTTCCCACATAGCCCGGAACACATCGACGCCGGTGATGACGGTCCCGTCACCCCAACGGGCATGAATGATTCTCCCAAGTTCAGCGGGAGATATGTTTATTGAGGTTGGGGCAAAGTCCGGTTGTGAGAAGTCGCAAAATGTAAACCTCCCACGCCTGTCCAGGCGCCTCATAAGGGCGATTTCTCGATCACAAATAGGGCAGGCTCCATCGAAGAATACGGTGAGCGGGTATGATGCCATCTGATCGGCCTCTCCTGGTCATCCGCGAGAGACGGTGTGTCTTATCAAGCGATCCAGCCTGTGATCCAAGTCAGCGAAATTCTCCAGAACCGTAATATCGTACTTCACGAAAAGGTCACGCATGGCGAGCGCGCCATGTCCGCCGACGGCTAGATCGGAAGCGGGACGCACTTCATCGGCAAGAGCTTGAACCAGCTCAGCCGCATTGGCCTCGGGAAGTGCGACGGGAAATGACATGATGGTCAGATCCGGCTCCACCTGCTCACAGAGCCTGGTCAGTGAGACGAGCGGCACATTGGCTCCCAAATAGTGAACTCGGCAGCCGCGAACACGACATCGATATGCCACTGCAAACGCGGCAATGTCGTGTTCCTCGCCGGGCGGACAGGCCACGACCACCTTGGCGCCATACTCAGCCACGGGAAGCTGATTCATGGCCGAGAAAACCTTCTGTTGGATTTGCCGCGTGACGTAATGTTCGATGGCCACATCCAGCTGACCGTCGTGCCAGAGCTGCCCCACCTGCTCCTGAAGCGGGAGCAAGATCCCATGCAGCGCTTCTTCAAAGGGAATTACCGCCACGGCGCCGTTCAAACGCTTCTCAAACATCACACGATTGAAGGGACTCAAGCTGGACAGGAGTTCCTGCAGGAGTTTGCTGAAAGCATTGTCGACGAATGACACTTGCGGCGCACTGGCTTGTGCTCGCCGCAACAACTCCTCACGTCCTAGTTTCGACAGCTCGCCGATCGAGGCTCCCGTATCCAGCTGCTCCTTCAGGAACCTCAGCAACGCGACATCTTCATCGGAATAATTGCGATAACGATTGGCTCCTCGAGTCGGTTTTAGGATTTCAAACCGTCGTTCCCACACGCGGATAACATCTCGCGAGAGGCCTGTAAGTTTTGCAACTCTATGAATTCTATGAGTATTCATATTCAATAACTGGATCCTATTATAATGTTCAACGTTTGTCAAAAAAATCAAAAAATAACACTTGACACATTAGACAATTTGGCTTATACATTAGACATACTTGTGACAAACATTGAACCTCAATCCAATGGAGGTCATCATGGCGAGAGCGGAGCAAAAAGAGAAAGTCGGTCAGATAAAGAGTCAACCAGCCCTCTCCTCGGCACTGCTTCACTCATCCTGCCTGAGATGCGGCGGCTTCATGGTGAACGAAGTCTCCATGGACCTGATGAGCAGCTCGGGCGAGCTGGACTGTGCCACAAGACGATGCGTGCAGTGTGGTGACATCCTCGATCCTGTCATTTTGCGGAATCGCAGCATTCGTCAACAG
>JAYWIP010000164.1:0-14367 GCA_039794465.1 Nitrospira sp. | reverse complement strand
CTGGTTCCCGCCGAGCGAAGATCGGAAAGAATGCGGTCCAGTTTCTCTTCGGTCAGACGCTCATAGTAGTCGTCATTGATCTGCATCATGGGGCCGGTCCCGCACGCGGCCAAACATTCCACCAGGCAGAGGCTAAACAGTCCGTCGGCTGTCGATTCGCCCGGCCCAATGCCCAGCTTTGCCTTGATCCATTCGAGTACGGTATCCGAGCCGACGAGCGCGCACATGAGGGACCGACACACTTGAATGTGAAACGTGCCCACCGGCTTGAGATTAAACAGCGTATAAAACGTGATCGTCTCGTACACTTGCGGCGGCGTCAGTCCGAGGAGCTGCGCGATCTCTTTCATCGCCGCTTCCGACACATGGCCGTGGTCCCGTTGCGCCAGGTAGAGGAGCGGAATCAACGCCGACCGCTTCACCGGGTAGCGGCTCAATAGATCGGCAATTTCGTCCTTGTGTTGTTCTAAGAACGTCATGGCTCCATAGTCCTGGTGCTGACAAGTGCGCATGGGGCAAGCTGACAAGTTGCGGATGTCAGCCTGTCAGCGCTCTTTCTTGTCAGCCGCTCGTGCCTCACCGGTCACACTCCCCCATCACGATATCGTAGGTGCCGAAGATCGTAATGATGTCCGAAATCAAATAGCCGCGCGCCATGTGGTCGAACGCGCCCATATGGACAAAGGAGGGCGAGCGGATCTTGAGCCGGTAGGGACGGGGGCTGCCGTCGCTGATGATGAAAAACCCCAGTTCGCCCTTGGGAGCTTCGGTGGCACAATAGGTCTCGGCCTTCGGGGGCTTAAATCCTTGCGTGAAGATGATGAAATGGTGGATCAAGCTCTCCATGTCGCGCATCACTTGCGGCTTGGGCGGGGGAATATATTGCGGGATATCGGCGATGATCGGTCCCTGCGGCATCTGATCGAGACATTGTGCGATGATCCTGGAGCTCTGTCGCATTTCTTCCACGCGAATCCAGTAGCGGTCGTAGGTGTCGCCGTTCTTGCCGACCGGCACTTCCCAATCGACGCGATGATACACGCCGTAGGGCTCCATCTTCCGGACGTCATACGCGACACCGGAGCCCCGCAGCGACGGACCGGTGAGGCCGAAGTTGACGGCATCTTCCCCGGAAATCACCGCGATGTTCTTCGTGCGTCCGAGCCAAATCCGGTTCGAGGCGAGCAGCGAATCATATTCGCTGAGCATCTGGGGGAACGTATCCAGGAAGGTCTTGAGGCGGGCCACCAATTCCGGCGTAAAGTCGCTGTCTACCCCGCCGATCCGGTAATAATTCAGCGTCAGTCTGGCGCCGCACAGTTTTTCGAACATGTCGAGCAAGGTTTCCCGCTCGCGGAACGTCCAAAAGAAGACGGTCATCGCGCCGATGTCCAGGGCCTGCGCGCCGAGCCAGAACAGGTGGCCGAGGATGCGTTGCATTTCCGCCACGATGGTCCGGATATACTCGGCGCGCTCAGGCACGGTGATGCACAGCAGCTTTTCGACGGTCCGCACGTAGGCGTAGTTGTTGGCCATCGCGCACACATAGTCGAGCCGGTCGGTGTGCGGAATGATCTGCATGTAGGCCAGGCCTTCGGCAAGCTTCTCGACGCCCCGATGCAGGTACCCCAGATCCGGCGTCGCCTTGACGATGCGCTCGCCGTCCAACTCCAGTACAACCCGCACCACACCGTGCGTGCTGGGATGCTGCGGCCCCATATTCAAGAGCAATTCTTCCCGCCGATTCCCGGAAGACGCGTCCGGTTCGGAGAGGAACCGTCTCTTTTCTTCAGCCGAAAACTCGACTTGCTCGGTCGGCGCTTCGTCAAGCCGCGGAATGAAATCGAACTGGCTGCGCCAGCCGCGGCCTTCCGTCGGGAAATCTTTCCGCAGGGGATGTCCTTCGGCATAGTCGTCGGGCAGGAGGATACGTCGCAGGTCCGGATGGCCGATAAACCGGATGCCCATCATGTCGTAGACTTCCCGCTCCAGGAACCCCGCGCCGCGCCAGATCCCGGTGACGGAATCGATGGCCGGGTTGTCGTCGTGAACGCGTGCCTTGAGGCGAATGCGTTTGCCGCGCGGCAGCGACAGCAGTTGGTAGATCACTTCGAACCGTTGAGGGGCGTCGGGATAATCGGCGGAACAGATGTCGGTGAGGTGGTCGAAGCATGCCATCGGATCATCGTGCAGGAAACGCGCGATTTCCACGATTCTCGGCGCGGCGATATTGATGGTCAGTTCGGATCGAGCCGTGTCGATGTCGACGGACAGCACGGCTTCCGGAAATTTCTTCAGCAAGGTTTCAGCCAGAGAATCCATAGGAACAGCTGTCACGGCCATTGGTCAATCGCCACGGATCATTGAGGATTGAGCGACGCGTTACTTCACGAACACCTTTTCGCGCTGAATCTTTTCTTGCAGCTTCAACAGCCCGTCCAGCAACGCTTCCGGTCTGGGCGGACAACCGGGCACATAGACGTCCACCGGGACGATTTGATCCACGCCCTGAACGACGGCGTAGCTGTTGTAGTGATTGCCCGAGGTCGCGCACGACCCCATCGAGATTACATATCGGGGCTCGGCCATCTGGTCGTAGATTCGCCGGATCACCGGCGCCATCTTGCGCGAGACCGTTCCGGCGACGATCATGAGGTCCGACTGCCTGGGCGAGGCGCGAAAGACCCCGGCGCCGAAACGGTCGAGATCATACCGGGACGAGACGCTGGCGATCATCTCGATGGCGCAGCAGGCCAGCCCAAACGTCATCGGCCACAGGGCGGACTTCCTGGCCCAGTTCACGACGGCATCCAGGTTGGTCGTAATGATGTTCGCTTCGAATTGCCGCTCTAACAGGCTCACGCTCTTTGTTACCTCAATCTACTAGAAGGGCGGTGGGGCTTTCGGTCATTGCGCGCAGGCTTCTCACCCGCCCAACCCTGGTCGCGCCAAGACGCGCCCTATGCCCATGCGAGCACCGCCCACCACATCATTCTCTATTGATCCTGTGTGCGCGGTGGGCGAGCACGAAGGATGACTCCACCGCCCTTCATTCCCACTCCAACGCTCCCTTTTTCCAGGCGTACCAAAACCCGACGACCAGGATGGCGATGAAGACCGCCATTTCCACCAATCCAAGAAGACCGAGCTTGGTGAAGACCACCGCCCATGGAAACATGAAGACGATCTCGATATCGAAAATGACGAAGAGCATCGCGATAATGTAATACCGCATGGGAAACTGCACGCGCGCGTCCTGAAATAGGGGACTCCCACTCTCATAGGGAGCCATTTTGGCCCGGTAGGGCCGGTTCGGGCGCACAAACCTGCCCAGAAACAGGGTCACCGAGCCTACGGCAATAGCTGCCCCGATGAAGATCAGGATCGGGATATAGTTTTCAGGAACAGCTCCGCTACCCATGTGAGTCTCGTACCACCTAAGACATGCAACCTGACACGTTCGGAATGACCGGAGAATTCACAGTTCCCAGCTCCCTCAGGCCGCTGAACGGGCGGCCAGCGACGAGCCGAAAAACGGCTTGAACGTCAATCCGTCGAGCCGCGGCGGCTCGATCCCCTTATGTTGGACAAGAACTTTGAACGTGCCGCCCATGCCGTTCGGTTTCAACAAGTGAAGCGCCGCATGGAACGCCGGGCTTTCCGGCTCCAGGTCGCCGATCATCTGCTCCACGCCGAGCCCCATGAGGAAGCTCATTTGGTTGGTGAACCCCGTCACGGAAAGGCCGTGCGCCTGGCCTGCGTCCGCCAGGCTCGAAAAATCCACATGGGCCGTCATATCCTGCTCGCCCACACGCACATAGGGATCGTCGTTGACGGAATGCCGGAAATAACAAAGGAACGTTCCGTTCCTCCGGTCGGGCCGATACAGGTCATGCGCCGTGTGCCCATAATCGATCGTGAGCACGATCCCTCGCTGGAGACAATGGCCGACCTGTTTCATCCAGTCCAACGCCTGGAGGTTAATCTCTGTCCGATACCCCTCCGGCCAGCCGGCATTGAGGTCCCTCACGCGATGAGTAAGGAGGTCAGAGGACAGGGGCCTGAAACACTCTACAAACCGCCCGTCACGATAGTCCACGCACAGTTCGTCGATCTGTCCATTTCTGAGTTGGACTCGGTGGACCGGTAACGCATCGATCAATTCGTTGCTGAGAACCAAACCCGTGACGCTCTCCGGCCCTAGTTCGTCCAGACTGTCGGCCCACGTGAGGAGATTCGGCTGGTTCACGAAGGAGCTCAGGTGTCGGCGCTGCCATGTGCGCATAGTGGGGCTGCGCTCAATCAGGATGTACCGAAGCCGGTGTTGGAACGATCCTGGGTCACGCTGGCACGCCGACAGAATGTGTTTGGCGAGCAATCCCTTACCGGGCCCCATTTCGACGATGGTGACAGGATCAGGGCTTCCGAGCAGACTGTCGATCTGTCGTGCTTGCTTGGCCACCGCCTGACCGAGTATCGGATGAACATCTGCGCTGGTGTAAAAGTCGCCGGACCAACCGATGCGAGGGTTGCCGTCATCGGAATGCCGCATGTAGTAGCCGAATTGTGGGTGGTAGAGGGCCAAGTCCATGAAACGGACGAAGGGAATGGGCCCCAAGACAGCGATCTCGGATGCAATGGCGGCAACGAGTTCAGGGTGTCCTACGACCACAAGGAATCCCCTTATCAGCCGGGCACATGGAAAAAAGGGACACCCATAGCGGACGGGTATGTTTCACCCATTTCCGCTACGAGTAAAAAGTCTCGTAGGGTAGCCTCGACAGAGCGTCTAAGTCAAGGAGAGGACGAGTGGGAGGCCGCTCAGTCCCAGCTCTTATCGATGGCGTCTGTTAGGCTGCGCGTGTTCGGGAGGGGTCGTCTGTACTGAGGATTTCTTTGATCATGGAATCGAGCTTCGAGGGGGTCAACGGTTTCGCGATGAAGGCAGCTTGGTTCTTAGGGAAGTCGTTGATTGCCTCAGCGGCAGCAGGATGGCCGGACATCAGGACCAATTTCATCTCCGGCCTCTGTTTCAACAGTTGGTGGGCCAGCTCGTCGCCCTTGATGTCCGGCATGTTCCAGTCTGCGACCAGGACATCGATGGGAGTCGGGCAATCCGCACTTTTCTGAGCGGCTTCGGAGGCCGAGTGGGCTTTGAGCACGCAATAGCCTCTGCGGGTCAGATCCATTTCCAACAGTAACGCGATGGCCGATTCGTCATCGGCCAACAGGATCGTGGTTTTTCTCGCGCCTGCGGCGGTGATGGTCATAATAAAAACGCGCCTTTCTATAAAAACCGTTATCCGCTCCCTGACGAGAGGATGCTATCGTAAAGCGCTTGAATGGCCAAACGAAATCACTTTTCCCCCGGCGACCCCATGCCTGAGGCCACTTGAGCTCCAAACGAGCACTGATGTCCGTGGGCGAATTGTGTCACTATTGGAGCGGGGACCCGCCGGGATTTCAGGGAGAGAAAGAGAAAACTGGCTGAGTCGGTTCCCTTTTTGTTCTCCCCATTCGGCTGCGAGCCTCCGGTTCTCGGACGGTTGACATGGGGTTTCTATATGTCAACGGCTGGAGGAGCCATGCACGCCGGCATGGCGTCGCACCGACGTGGCCTCATAGGCGTGCAGGGAGAAGATCGAGGAAGCGGATGGCAATGGGAATGTGTCGTATCATGGCAACGCCGAAGAACCGGAGGCTCGCAGCCGAACCTCTCTCCTCACGCCCCGTGACACTTCTTGTATTTTTTGCCGCTGCCGCAGGGACAGGGATCGTTGCGGCCGACCTTGGCATCGGACCGCTGTGCTGGGGCCGGGGTCGAGATTGGTTCTTCGCCGTGGCTCAACGTGAGCTTCGGTTGTGGACGCGCCATGACCGGCGGCGGGGGCGGAGTGTCCTGTTGTCCTTCCTGGCGCACGGCCTGCACATGAAAGAGCCGGTCGAGTGTATCGGACTTGACCCGCTCCATCATGCCGGCAAAGAGGTCAAAGCCTTCGCGTTTATATTCGATCAACGGATCTTTCTGTCCATAGCCGCGGAGACCGATACCATCACGCAAATGGTCCATGCCCAGCAGGTGATCTTTCCAGTGGTGATCGATGACCTGGAGCATAAAGGTCTTCTCCAAGAAGCGCATCAGTTCCGGGCCTAATTCTTGTTCCTTCTTCCTGTAGGCCTCGTGCACCTGGGTCTTGAGATCTTCCAACAGCGCGTCACGGCCGATATCTCGGAGCGATTCTCCCCCGTCGTGCTTGCCTTGGGTGATGTCGAGGCCGAACTGACCCTGCATCATCTCCGTCAGGCCCTTCAGATCCCATTCTTCCTGGTACTGCTCGGCAGGGCAGTAGACATTCAACGAGGACTCCACCATGCCTGCCATCATGTCGTGCAGGTCGGTGGTGAGGTTGTCTCCTCCCAGCACCGCCCGGCGATGGCGGTAGATCACCTCGCGCTGCTTGTTCATGACGTCGTCGTATTCGAGCAACTGCTTGCGAATTTCGAAATTGTGCGCTTCGACCTTCTTCTGCGCGTTGGCGATCGCGCGCGTGACCATGCCATGCTCGATGGGGACGCCTTCTTCCATGCCGAGCTTCAGCATCAGTTGCGAGACCCGCTCGGAGGCGAAGATGCGCATCAGATCGTCTTCCAGCGACAGGTAGAAGCGGGACGTGCCGGGATCCCCCTGGCGGCCGGCGCGGCCGCGCAGCTGATTGTCGATGCGGCGGCTCTCGTGCCGTTCGGTGCCGAGGATGTGCAGCCCGCCCAAGGCCACGACTTCCTGCTTGTTCTTCTCGCAATCGGAACGGATTTCCTCGTAGATTTCGAGCTTGCGGGCGTCCGGCAGATTCTCTTCCCGATAGAGCACCTGCTTGTACATGAATTCAGGATTGCCGCCCAAGAGAATGTCGGTGCCGCGTCCCGCCATGTTCGTGGCGATCGTGACGGCGCCCTTGCGGCCGGCTTGGGCGACGATCTCCGCTTCCCGCTCGTGCTGCTTGGCATTGAGAACGTTGTGCTTGATGCCGCTGCGGCTCAGCAGCCCGGCAAGTTTCTCGGATTTTTCAATCGAGATGGTGCCGACTAGCACCGGCTGCCCACGCTCATGGCATTCTTTGATGTCTTCGACGATGGCCGCAAACTTTTCCTTTTCCGTTCTGTAGACCACGTCGGCGTAGTCCTGCCGGATCATCTTCCGGTTGGTCGGCACTACGTTCACGTCAAGGTTGTAGATCTTGGCGAACTCGGCGGCTTCGGTGTCGGCGGTCCCGGTCATGCCGCTCAGTTTCTTGTACATGCGGAAATAGTTCTGGAACGTGACAGACGCGAGCGTCTGGTTCTCGTTGGCGATCTTGACCCCTTCTTTCGCCTCGACGGCTTGATGCAGGCCGTCGCTCCATCGGCGGCCCGGCATGAGCCGGCCGGTGAATTCGTCCACGATGATGACTTCGCCGTCTTTCACGACATAGTCCACGTCGCGCTTATAGAGCGCGTAGGCTTGCAGCGCTTTGACCACGTGGTGCACCAGGTCCATGTTGCCCGGATCGTACAAGTTGTCCACGCCGAGCAGCTTTTCGACGCGCACGTTGCCGTCTTCGGTGAGCGACGCAGTCTTGGTTTTCTCCTCGATCGTATAGTCCTGTTCCGGTTTCAGCTGAGGAATGATCGAGTTGATCCGGTAATAGAGATCGGTCGTCTGATCCGTCGGACCGGAAATGATGAGCGGCGTGCGGGCCTCGTCGATCAGGATGCTGTCGACTTCGTCGACGATGGCGAAGTTCAACTCGCGCTGCACGCATTGATCCAACGCGGTCACGACAAGGTTGTCGCGCAGATAATCGAACCCGTACTCGTTGTTTGTCCCGTACGTGATGTCGGCGCGATAGGCTTCCGACCTGGTGCAGGGACGAAGGTGCTGGAGCCGCTTGTCCGAGGCCTCGTAGGTCGGATCGAAGATGAAGGAAGCATCGTGCTGAATGACGCCGGTGGACAGCCCCAGCGCATGATAGAGCTGGGCCATCCATTGCGCGTCGCGCTTGGCGAGATAATCGTTCACCGTGACGAGATGGGCGCCCTTGCCTTCCAGGGCATTTAAGTAGACCGGCAGCGTCGCGACGAGGGTTTTCCCTTCACCCGTTTTCATTTCCGCGATGCGGCCCTTGTTCAGGATCATGCCGCCGATCAGCTGCACGTCGAAATGCCGCATATTGAGCACGCGGCGGGACATCTCCCGGCAGACGGCGAAGGCTTCAGGGAGGATATCGTCGAGGGTCGCCCCGGCCTCGATGCGCTTCTTGAATTCCTGGGTCTTGTCCGCGAGGGCTTCGTTGGAAAGGGGAGTCAGGCCGGATTCCAGGCTATTGATGCGCTCGACAATCGGAAGGAGCGCCTTGATTTCGCGGTCGTTTTTGCTGCCGAAGATCAGGTTGAGGACTTGTGTGACCATGGTTGTACCGATTTTGGTAACGAGCGGCGATACCGCCCGCTAGAACCGAGGCAGTATACAGCATCTTGCCAATGAATCCTATAAGATGTCGCAGAGAGTTGTGCCTCTGGCGATGGCTTGACAGGTTTTGTTCCTGTCCATTACCATAACCCATAAATATTGTCAGCCGTCTGTCGATGAACCAACGCATCCTCAAACTTCTGTCGATTCTGCTCGTGCTCTGTGTTCTGTCCGTCGGCGGACTCGCTCAGGCGCAATCCGTCGAACACGCCGGGCACCATGCGCATCATCAGGCAGCCACCCACGGGACCGTGCTCTGCTCCTGGATGTGCGCCGCCGGGACGGTGCTCGATAGTGCGACAGTCCTGATCCCAACCGAACGCAGTTCGGTGGCCCTCGTCGCGCTTCCCCATGCTACAAATCCTTCAGTTGAGCCGTGCCAGATTGCTCCCAGCCGCGCCCCTCCGTCTTTCTCTCTCTAGTTTCTTCGCTCATTGATCCCGTAGGACTCCAGCTCCGTTTCCCGGCGACTCTCAAAGAGGGTCGTGAGGATTGCGGGGATGGGCCTGATAGCTTAGAGAGAAAGGTCTCGTATCATCATGGCAGGGAAGCGGTTCATCCTCGGAGTCATTCTCGGTAGCGCAGGCATCTGGTTCTCATGGTTTCCCAGCCAAGTTGCCCAGGCATCCTGCGGGTCCGTGACCTGCTTTGTTGTGATCGGATCTCAACAGCAGGTATCGCCGAAGGGGCTCCTGACCGTCAACGGGTTCTATAACTATACGCCTCAAGGGACGTTACTGAGTGGGACCAACGGGGTGATTCCCGCGGTCGACCTCGACAACCGGCAACTCATTTTAGGGCACCATAAAGAGATCCGCACCATTACTCAGATGTATACGCTCGATCTCAACTATGGGGTGACCGATCGGTTCGGCCTGCAAATCGCTGTCCCCTATAAGAAGATCAAGCATCGACATTTTGATGGGCTTGGCGAGGTGAACGGAGGGGCCGGCGAAGAAACCCGTTTTTCAGACAACGGATTCGGGGATATCTTCATTAATGCGAAGTACAACGTGTTGCCGTCCTTGAGGAGTCTCCTGGTGACGGGCATCGGTGTCTATGTGCCCACCGGCGACCATAATCAAACGACCGCTGGGCTCGAAGGGGCTGAAACGATGGAGCCAACCGCCCAGGTTGGGCGTGGTCAAGTCGGTGTGCAGGCGTCGTTTTATCAAGCCTATGAGCTGATCCCTCATCGTTTGAACCAGTTCACCTCCGGCAGTTACCGCCATACGTTTCGAAACAACTTTGGGTACCAGTTCGGGGATCAGTTTGATTTTTCGGCCGGCGCCAATCTTGTGACGGTGCCGTGGCTGGTCTTGACCAATCAGTTCAATTTTCGGTACATGATGCGCGATCACTTTCGAGGATCGCTCGCTCGTTCGCAGACGCCAAGTGACCCTACGTTCCCGGACGAGGTGATCGTACTGGATGACAACATCAGGAACCGTTCGGTTCCAACGACCGGGTCCACCTATTTTGCCTATACGCCTGGTTTCCAGGTCAACGTGGGGGACCTCATCCAGACTGCATTCAATGTCAAAACACCGGTTATCGATAATACATCGTTCTACTTCTATGCGCAGATTCCAATTTATCGGGATTTCAACGGGAATTTGGCCCAAGGCACGAGTTATGTTTTTGGCTTTACCAAGGTATTCCAAGTGGTGAATCCGACATGAGCGGATGTCATCTTTCGCGGAAGGAGACTGCAATGAAAGGTCTATTGTTCTGGGCAATCAGCGCCTATGTCAGCGTCCTTGGATTTTCAATGGCTGACGGCTGGGCCATGGGCTCGCGTGTGCCGGCGGTCGGCACGACGGCTGAGGATTTCCGCCTGGTCGATTTGGAAGGCAAGAGCCAGAGCCTCAGTCAGTATCGGGGCAAGGTCGTGCTCGTGAACTTCTGGGCGACCTGGTGCAAGCCCTGCACGACGGAGATGCCGGCGATGCAAACCACCTACGACAAGTTGCGAGACAAAGGGTTCGTCGTGCTGGCCATCAACGAACTGGAAGATGAGGCCAAAGTGCGCGAACACATCAAACAGTACAGCCATACCTTCCCGGTTCTTTTGGACCGCGATAATAAGGTGGCGAACCAATTCGGCGTATTCGGATTACCCGTCAGCGTGTTCATCGATGAAAAGGGCGTCGTGCAGGAATACATCAAGGGCGGGTTGCTGACCGAGCAATTGATTTTCGATGTTGTGGCAAAGATTCAGAAACGCGAGCCGATCAAGGCTGCGTCGTTGCGGTAGACCAACAGAATGGTCATTCGACTCAAAACGCCTCTAGCCGTATGGGGCTTGGCCTTCTGCCTCGTTTTCGTGAACGGGTCCATGGCAGCCCCCAGCGTAGCCCATGCCGAGCACCACCGGCATCATCAGGCCGGCACGCATGCGACAGGAATCTGCGCATGGTTCTGCGCAGCGGGGCAAGAGGTCGAGTCTTCGTCCGTCGACTTTGAATCAACACTTCAGTTGATCGGGTTAACGGAATCTCCCTCCGCCAACCCCGTTCTCCAACACTTCTCTATAAACCGTTTCGCGCGCGGTCCTCCGGCCTTCTCCCTCTAACGCACAACCGTTCAAGCAGTCGTAATCACGGGGACGCCTGTGCGTGCCCGGGTGTGTGTTCTTACGTCTCAGGACGAGAAAGAGCAGTGCAATGGCTATGAAAGTCTCACCCCGTTTGGGGCTGTCTCTTGGTGTACTTGCGTTGGTGGCGGCGATGGTCGGACCGCTTCCTGCCGACGCCTCGTGTGGCTCTGTCAGCTGCTTCGTCGTCATAGGATCCCAGCAGCAAGTTCCAATGGCCGGGGCGCTGACGGTCAACCTGATCTACAACTACACGCCGATGGAGGCACCGTCTGGTCAAGGCGGAAACATCCCGTTTGCCAACCAAGGGGAAAGAACACTGACGTTGGCGAATTTGAACGTGAATCGCATCAGTACGACAACGCGCACGGCCACCCTGGACCTCAATTATGGGTTGACCGAACGATTGGGGATTCAGGTGGCGATCCCGTACAAGCATGTGGAGTCCGACGCGCAAATTGGGGGCCTCACGCCGGTTCCTTACAGCGAGCGGGGACTTGGCGATATTCGCGCCACGCTGAAATATAACGTGCTGCCCACCTTGCGGAGCATGGTGGTGCTGGGAGTCGGCGCCGATTTCCCGACCGGCAGTTACGGCCGGTTTGCGCAGGGGACCACCCTGGCGGAATCGACGTTGCAAATCGGCCGGGGGAATTTCGGCGTCATTCCCATGATCTACCAGACCTATGAACTGGTGCCCCACCGGGTCAACCAGTTCGCCCTCGCCAGCTACCGGCACACGTTCAAGAACAGCGACGGCTACCAATTCGGCGACGAAATTAATGTGAGCGCCGGGCTCAATATCGTTCCCTTGGAGAGCACGCCGTGGGTGACCTTGATCCAGCAATTCAACTTTCGCTGGATGCAAAACGATGCCATGGATGCGTCGCTGTATCAGTTCGACTCCGCGCTCGCGCGGTCTATCTTGCTCGATCCAACCATAAAATTCCGATCGGTTCCCACGACCGGTTCGAGATACCTTGCTTATTCACCGGGGATCAACCTGAACCTTTTGAATTATGCGTCATTCTATTTCATTGCGCAGATTCCCATATATCGAGATTTCAATGGCAACTTGGAACAACAGATCAGTTATGTCTTCGGGCTCTCGAAATCGTTCCAACTCCTGGGCGGTTCATGAGCGCCATCGACCTGACCATGATAAAGGGGAAAATGACCATGCAATTGATCAGCATTCGACATAACATCATGAAGCACGGCTCAATCGGGTTGTTGGGATTGTCGTTCGCTGCGCTTGTTGGCTGCCTACAGGGAGAAACGACTTCAACCACCGGGGCCGTGACGCCAGGCGGAAGCGCAGCGCTCCAGGGGCCAATGGCCTTTGTCAATAATCGGGATAGCAAAACACTTTCTGTTGTGGGGACTGACACCCAAGGCAATCTGAGAATCATATCGACAATGGGGGCTGCAGGTGAATTCGAGGGCAATGTGCTGGGGGATATGCAGGTATCCAACGGCGAATGGGTGTTCGTGAATCTCACTGCAGGGCACAAGGTGGCAACCATCGATCCCCTCAGCGGTGCCACCCCGATCTGGGAGGATAATATTCTAACAGGGACCCGCCCTGTTCACATCTATCGCGATCCGATGGACGGAGAGGTCATCTGGTCGATGAACGATGGCGACTCGACGGACGGGAACGACAGTCTTAGATGCGGTGGAGTAGGCACCTCCGTCACAGTTCTGCATAACTCCCACATCGGCGCAGGCGGAAACCCTCCCTCCGCGGTCGGGACGACCTGCACACTTGCATCCGGTCACGCAGTCACCGCATTCTCTCGCCCCACTGCGACCGACGCGAATATTCCGAAATACGCGGTGGTAACGAATGAAAAAGGGGGGCAGATGGCATTTCTCGACAACAATCAGGCTTCCGGGACGTACCGGCAGATGGTTGCCAGACTCGATCTTTGCACGGACGCCGGCCAGGCATCCCTTGCTCCTCCGGGACCAGCCTGCGATGACGAAAGTACCACGGCTCTCACTGTACCGTTTACAGCAAACGGTTCCAAACCCCACGGCATCCGTTGGTCGCAGTTGACGGGCAAGATTTACAGCTTCCAAGAAGCATATAGAGAGATCGTCGAGGTTGATCCCAAGGCCGTCGTGCTAGGGTCAAGCCATAATCAGGCAGCCATAACAAGACGGATCAGTTTGAATGGAACCCCCTATACTTCTTATGGGATCACTCCCAACGGACGGTTCCTCTTTCTCCGTGGGAGAGACATTGCAGCCAATTCCGACCACATCATCGGCAAACTTGCGGTGGTAGACCTTAGCGCTGCGGGGGCGCTTGTAATTACAGCGCTTCCTGATCTTTTAGATGTTGTTCCCTCGACCTTCAAATTCACACCGGACGGTCAGCGCATGTACTTGTTGGCGTCGGATACTGCGACGGGAACGGGAAATCAACTGGTGAATCAGAAGAAGAATCGCCTCTTTATATTCAACCCATCCACTTTCCCTGCTGCCCCACAGTTGCTGGCCGAGGTCAATCTGCTTCAGGCTGGTGGGCACAATTTCGACGTGTTGGTGCAGGCATCTGGCCAGGCCAGCGCGGTGTTGGTGTCAAATGGGACGGCGGGATCCCCAGGCTCTGTGTCACTCATCAACGCCAATCACCAAATAACCGATATCCTGCCAGTCGGGATTAATCCGGGGGCGGTGATGTTCTATTATCCGGGCATGGCCGCAGCAGACAATCAAGCAAGCAGTTAGTTGAAATGCGGATGGGGCAGTCCTTCGGAGTGGGCCAAGCGCCGGAGGCTGCCTACCAGCAGTACGACAAGTAGGTGGTTGATCGGAGTGGCGTCTTGTCCGAGTCGGTGCCTCCCGCTCGGACCAATGCGGGGCGCAGGTCTGTCTTCATTGACCTCCGCCCCGCTCTGCCTTTGAGAGCGTTCCAGATTCTTGAGGTTGTCCGTACATTGATTTGCCACATCGCTGCCGTTATAGTCCGATAGCAAAGATCAAAGGCGGGGGCGAGCATGCGGGGTCCGATAGGAAACCGGTTTGTTGTACGCGCTGCCTGTGTTCTGGGCGTTGTTTTCCTTTCAGTCGCTGCCCCATCCTTGTGCCAGGCTACCTCGAAGACGACCCAACAGGATGATGCACGGTTATATCTGGAACGGGGCGAAGCGCTGCTGAGCCAAGGCAATCTCAAGGGAGCGGCCGACGCGGCGAGACGAGTGCTCGAACAGAATCCATCGTCGGCCGAGGGGCACTATCTCCTTGGGCGCGTGTT
>JAYWIP010000163.1:0-9078 GCA_039794465.1 Nitrospira sp. | reverse complement strand
GAGCGTCATCAACCGCTCATCAACGACCCTCAGAAGGGTGACAAAGGCTTTACACCGGATTTCTTCGAGCGGGAGGTGGTTGATGAGTTTTCCCGCCAAACGTCAATCGATTTGAAACACCCCCCCGCCCAGTTCCCCGTTCTGGCGAAAGAACTTCTGCCGACCCTGCTGGAGTCCAGCAAACAAGTGGTGGCCGATGCGCAACTCGTCATCAATCAACGCGGCATTGGGTATAAGAATTTTGTTCCGGCCACGTTCGGCAGCCAGGCCGCTCGTAAGTTTTCCAACCGCTCCCAGGTCAAGATGAAACAGACGACGCTCATTCCCAGGAATCTGAAGAACACACCTGATACCTACGAAGAAGAGGTCTTGAAGCGGCTGGCAAACCAACCGGCTACGAACAGCCCCGTTGCCGAATGGGTTGACGGTGGGAAGACGCTCAGGGTTCTCACGCCGATCTATTATTCGCAAGATTGCCTCGTCTGTCACGGCAGTCCTCAAGGCATTTTGGATATCTCGGGCTATCCCCGGGAAGGCGCCAAGGAAGGCGATCTTGCCGGTGCGATCAGCATCCAAATCCCACTGAACAACCCATAGCAACCCGGCCCGTCGAATGGCGAGATCCGAACCGCCGGCTGTACCGGCAGGTCCTTCCTCACCACCATCGTCCTGCTAGAAGAACCACCCCTGGTGGCTTGTGATCTAAGCTCGTGAAGCACCGCTGCATGCATGTCACCTGCTTGGCCTAAAAGTGAGCAATATTGACCAGCCCGTCAAATGTTGAACAGGCATAATTCCACTCAAATTCCACCCGGTTTCCCTGAGAGGGCCGGGCAGCTGTATCGCTAGGGCACGATCCGGTGTTATCCCCGTTGAAAGGTCGCTTATAGCGACACGAACAGTTTGAACCATTCTATGTTCGGAGGCCGGCATGCTCGTCTACCTGATCCACATCCGCGATCCGCAATTCTACGCGCTTCCGGCTAAAACACGCGCCGCGAACGGCAATATTCGCGTGATGGGGTTCCCCCCCATCGGCATCATGTCGCTGTCGTCCGTCATCAAGCAGGCGGGGCACGACTGTGTGCTGTTCGATCAGGCCGATCCAGGCACCCCGAACTCTGTCATCATCGACCGGATCAATCGGGAACAACCGGCGCTGGTCGGCCTCAGTTTTCTCAGTACCACCAGCTATCCCTACGCCAAGATGCTGGCGCGGGAGATTCGCGCGACCAATCAGAAGGTCAAGCTCGCGTTCGGCGGTGTCTTCGCCAGCCTGAATGCTCCCCTGGTGAAACTGCAATGTCCCGAAGTCGATTTCGTGTGCCGCGGCGATGGGGAGCAGTTACTCCTCGATCTCCTTGCAAACTTTGAGAATCCGCAAGCGGTCGCGAGCCTAACATGGATGAAAAACGGGCAGGTCGTCCACAATGCCAATCGTTCAATGGAGCGGCACCTGGATCAGTGGCCGTTCCCGGATCGCGAGAGCCTGAAGCTCGACTATGTTGAGTCCATGCCGCTGGATGTCCCGGTGGTACTCTCGATGAGACGGTTCACGACGATGCAAACGTCTCGCGGGTGCCCCTGGCCCTGCATCTTCTGCGACATCCCGATCTTCAACGAGGGGAAGTGGCGTGCCCGCAGCCCACAGCATGTGGTCTCGGAGCTCAAATATCTCGAAGGACTCGGCTATGAGTCCGTAGGCTTCGTCGACGATCACTTTCTGCTCCAGCCCAAACGAATCGAGGCGATTTGTAACGGCATCATGGAGGAAAAACTCTCGATCCGGTGGGGCATCGAGGGGCGCGTGGATTCCGTCGCCCAACATCTCTTCTCCGCGATGGCGAAGGCCAACTGCGGTGCCATGATGTTCGGCATCGAGAGCGGCAGCCAGAAGATTCTCGATCGGCTGAAGAAGGAACAGACGCTGGACCAGGTCACGACGGCCGTCAAGAACGCGAAAAAGGCCGGTGTGGAGATCGTGCACGGATTCTTTACGGTGGGAAACCCGGACGAAACGATTGAGGATATGAACGCCACCTTTGACTTCGCGTCAAGACTTCCACTCGACACCTTCGGGTTCAACCGGCTCTGCGTCTATCGAGGGACACCCCTGTGGCAGGAATACGTCAAACGCGGGTTGGTGAACGAAACCACGGATTGGTACAAGTATTTTAAATGTTCTGAAATCGACCCGACCTGCCTCTCAGGGGAAACCATCAACCGTGTACGACAAGCCGGGATTAAAAAGCTCTTCCTCTATAAGCTCCTCCATTACCCCCGCCAGACCTTTCAACTCCTTCGCCGCTTCTTTCGGTATATGCCGGCCCGAGATGTGATCTATCTCCTCCTCAAACCGTTCATGGGCCAGAAGAAAGGCGCAACGAAAGCCGAAGTGATCTCGCGTGCGGTCGAGCACGCAGACATGAAAGATGCGGCAGCGCAGCTGACCCAGGTGGCGGACGACTTGCTCCACAATGTGTTTGAAGCCTCGCGGCTCGAACGCCTGCAGATTCAGCAATCCGCAGAAAGTTCGCGCGAACTACCGATGATCCACACCAGGTAGTTGGCGCCGTGCACGGGCCAGGGAACGGATTGACGCAACCTCATCACGACGGAACCATCGTTGACGGTCGGGCGCACAATTTTCTTGACTTTCCCGCCGCAAGATCGTGAAAATAGTCGCGAAAGGGAAACTAGGGTTCCGGCTTCCTTGAGGGGAGGTGTCTGGTCCAAGAGTTTCCGGTCTCGCATAACGAGGCTCCACGGAGGGATAAAAGCCCGGGAGATCATGTACGCAGGTACATGGCCCTTTCGGAATTTAACCCGCTCGGCAAGGAGGCTTCGTTATGTATCTCCAGTCCATATCTCCATTCCATAGTTTTCTCCGTACCGGACAGTCAGACCTGCCGCCAAGTCAGGGAGGTCTGCCATGCGAATGACGGATGGTCCGGATACGCTTGCTTCCGTTGCCGCCACGAGTCCTCCCGGGACACTCCACCGCAGCCTCAGTCTCTGGAACAGCCTCACCATCGGCTTTGCAACCGTCTCGCCCGTGGCCGGGCTGTACGCCATCATCGGTGTACAGACGGTCGTCACAGGCGGCGGCTGGTTCGCGGCGCTGGCGCTTTGTCTGGCGATGCAGCTGCTGGTGGCGACCGTATATGCGGAGCTGTCCTCACAAATTCCGATTGCGGGAGGCGCGTACAAATGGGCGAGACAGCTCGGGGGCGCTACTACCGGAACCTATGCGGGAGCCATCTATGTCAGCTCCACGATCGCGATGCTCACCACGACCGCCTACACCGGTGGTGTCTGGCTGGCGATTTTCTTCGGATCAGGAGGCGGAACCGGAGTCAGCCTCGTGATCTGGGGGGCGGTATTTATGCTGGTCTGCACCATCCTCAACCTGGTCCATGTCTCTATATTTAAGTTCCTTATTTCCCTGGGTGTCTACGCGGAAATCGTCGGCTCGTTCGGGGTTGCGCTGCTGCTGTTCTTCTTTTTCCGGCAGCATGGATTGTCTGAACTGTTCGCGCATCTCGGGACGGGAACCGCTCCCAGCCAGACCGCGGCCTTTCTGGCGGCACTGGCTATTTCCGGTTGGGCGTTCATCGGCTTCGATGCCTGCTCGACCATCGCCGAAGAAACCCGTGAGCCCAAGCGGATGGTGCCTCGCGCGATCTTTTTATCCCTCTGCATGGTGGGTAGCGTAGTGCTCTTCAACTCTGCCGCGCTCACCCTGAGCTTCAACCGTGACACCTTGCGCCAGACAAGCGCCGCGTCCGATCCGGTCACGCCCGTGATCGTCGAGAACTTTGGCGCCTGGGCGGAAACCCCTTTTCTGGCGATCGTCATGATCGCGTTCCTCGCGTGCGGGTCGTCGATGGTGCAGTACACGTCCCGTATTGTGTTTTCCATGGCCCGTGAAGGCAGTATGCCCGCCGTCCTCAGTCGGGTCACCGCGGCCGGAGCTCCGCACAATGCCGTGCTCTTCACGGTGCTGCTGGCCACGCTTGGATTGCTCTTCGGGCTCAACGATGAAGCGGTTGCCACGGTCCTGGCATTCGGGACGGGCGGGTTGTACGCCATGTTTGCGATGACCACGGGAGTGGGACTCTACACCCGTCTCACCGGGCGCTGGGATCCCTCATTGGGCGAATTGAAGCTGGGCGCCTGGGGACTGCTGATCAACACGGCTGCGTTTCTCTGGTCCCTGTTTGAATTCGTCAATATCGCCTGGCCGCGCCCGTATGCGGTGTCGCCCGACGCTCCCTGGTGGCAGTTGTGGGCCGTCCCGCTGGTGCTGGGTAGCATTCTCGTTTTGACTACTCTTCATGTCATCGTTGGCAAGAACGAAGCACCGGTTCATCCGGAGAAGACTGAACTAAGCTAAGAATGAGGGCAGGCAGTGCGAGAAGACCCGTGCGAAGGAGCGTTGTACACAAGGTTGGAATCCATTCATCGTGTAGAAAGGAGCACTCATGGCGAAGAAGAGAACATATCAAGGCAAGGTTCCCCTGCATAACAACTACGGACCGGAAGCGAAGTTCGCAGTCGAAGCGGAGGCGCTGCTGCCGACCACGAAATATGAAGAAGAAATCGCCCGGGGCCTTGAATTGGGCCTGCCCGGCGCCGATTCCATCAAAGATCGCCGCATTCCCACGTTCAGCCGCGGAGAGCTGCCGCATTTCGCCGGCATCAACACCTTTATCAAGGCCCCATATGTCGAAGACGTGCGCAAGTGCGGCCAGTACGATGTCGCTATTCTTGGCGCGCCGTTCGACGGCGGGACGACCTATCGGGCCGGCACCAGGTTCGGGCCTCAGGGGATTCGCAAGATTTCGGCGTTATACGGGACGTACAGCTTCGAGCTCGGCGTGGATCTGCGGGAATCCATATCCATCTGCGATGTCGGCGATGTCTTTACAATTCCCGGAAATATCGAAAAGACCTTCGATCAAGTCACCAAGGGTGTCGGGCATGTCTATGCCAGCGGCGCGTTTCCGGTCGTGCTCGGCGGAGACCATTCCCTGGGCTTCGCGACCGTACGGGGCGTGGCGCAGAATATGGGCGGCAAGAAGCTCGGCATCCTGCACTTCGACCGGCATGTGGACACGCAGGAGACCGATCTCGATGAACGCATGCACACGACCCCCTGGTTTCACGCGACGAACATTCCCAACGTGCCGGCCAAGAATCTGGTGCAGATCGGCATCGGCGGCTGGCAAGCGCCGCGGCCCGGTGTGAAGTCCGGCCGTGAACGACAGACCACCATCATGACCGTGACCGATTGCGTGGAAATGGGCATCGAGAATGCCGCGAAGCAGGCGCTCGAAGTGGCGTTTGATGGTGTGGATGCGGTGTGGTTGAGTTTCGACGTCGATTGTTTGGATGCCGCCTTCGTGCCGGGCACCGGCTGGCCGGAGCCGGGCGGGTTCTTGCCGCGTGAAGTGCTGAAGTTTCTCCAGATCATCGCCGATACGAAACCGCTGGCCGGCATGGAAATCGTGGAATGTTCACCGCCCTACGACGCGGCGGAGATTACCAGTCTCATGGCCACACGGGTGATCTGCGATGTGCTCGCGTGCCAGGTGCGATCCGGCAACCTGCTCAACCGAAAGAAACAGTGAAATACAGCGGGGACTTCCTGAGTCAAAAACACGAAGGCCTTCGGTCAAAAACCGAAGGCCTTCTCAGGAGGCTCCGGGCAGCCCCGTCACCCGTTGTCGACGATCCTCATGGTTTCATTTCCGGCCTCTGGCGCCTCACAACAATGTGAAAAAGAACGCTTCCCGGTCCGCTCCTGTGGTGGATTCCGCCCCCCTCTTGACTTCAAGGTCGCTGTCATTATCTCTCTGATCGTTGCTGATACCTAACAGCGGGATTGGTGCAAGGCCCAACACTGTTGGAGTAACGGCGGCAGAAATGCCCCGCCCCCGGTTAGGCCTGGTCCCCGCTTTAACTCTTAACCCATAACAAGACCTCTCGTGGAGAGGAGGAGGGATCGTTATGAACAGCTATGTACCGAGTGTCATGTCGTCTATTCGAACCGATGGCTTTGATCATCAAATTGACCGGCTTCTCGACGAAGCCTTGCGTGCCTTCGGTACGTCCAACAACAACTGGGCTCCGGCTTGCAATGTCTGGGAGAACGAGAATGGCTTTTACCTCCAGATGGCGCTGCCCGGTTGGGAGCCCAAAGACATCACCTTAGAAGTGACCAATCAGGTGCTCGCTGTAAAAGGCGAGCGAGCCGTAGAAACTTCAGAGTCACAGAAATACCACCTGCGTGAGATCGCCGAAGGGCAGTTCACAAGGCTCTTCCGGCTGCCGGCTTTCGTCGATCAGGGCAAGGCCTCTGCCACACACAAGCACGGCCTGCTGACCATTTCGTTCCCCAAGCGAGAAGAGGCGAAGCCTCGGCAAATTATGATCGAAGGATCGTAATCGCTGTCCTGCCGTCCTCAGCCTGACCTCATGAGAGGGCCTTACCGCCACACCAACTGGTGAGGCCCTCTCATCGCCGGTGCATCAAGGGCGAGCACAGCCTCCGAAGGCGGCTTAAGTTCGATTGCTATCTCAGACCATCGATGCGAGCGGGGGGACGAGAGATTTCCCCGCCCGCGCCGTATCTCTATCCGGACTTACGCTCTTACCCATACACCATAGACCCTTCGCGTTGAACGCCATAGTTGACGCTTGTCAGTCTTGTCTTTTCTATCCCGGATGTTATCTCCAATCCTGTTGCGCCATGGCAATGTACAGACGCACCCAAGAGGGTTGCGCACTCCGTTTTGCGGAGACTTAACGCGGATGGAATACGATCATGGAATGGCACCGTCCGGCTCGACAATATGCCGAAGCGCAAGCGACGAGTTCTCGGAGCCGGCTTTGTGCTCAAGCACAATCTCGGCACACATCTGAAGGCTATGAGTTCGGGCATCCCGCAGTGTTTCGTAATATCCCACCTCCTACGGTGACCGTTGCCAAGCCACTCCGATGGTACTCGTTGAATCGTGCTACGCGTCGGGCCATGACCCTACGCCTCCGTGATCGCTTCCAGGAATCGATTCTGCGAGTGACGCACCAGCTCAACAAGGGATCTGAACCCAATCGAGAGGATAAGATCATGTCGGCATGCCAGTATCAGCCGCATCAGTCAGGAGGTGCGAGACATGGCTGAGGCTATCGCTATGCTGGCTATACTAGGGATCGTAGTGGCAGTGGCTACCGGTGTGGCTTGGCTGGCAATCTATTTCAATCGGGAATGAGCCTGCGCTCAAGCTATCAAAGATGCTGCCCGTCGGAGCTGATGTGCGGCAGCTTCGCCCGAACTCTCCTTGACAACTGTCGCTCCAGCAATAACCTAACAAGAAGCAGTCTCTAGCCGCCCGGGATCTTGTCCACCATCGTTGTGGTTCTCGTCTTTACCGATAGATTTGGGCATGCCCCGAGAGCGGCCAAGAGGATTGCTCTGACCAGCCTCAATGATCTTGACTTTTTCCGTGACCGAATTACCTGCGCCCGTATGAGGCGGGATCTTCACCTGGTTCTCCGGAACTGGCTCTTCCACGGCATCGCGGGTCAAGGACATTGAGCAGGAGCTGCAAGCATGCATAGAGCAATTAACATGAGTCGCCGGGGACCACTCCTCGTTCTTGGCTGCGTCCTGTTATGGATGGGAGAAGTTCTCTTGTATCTGCCGCCCTGGAACCTGGCCACACAGGAACCAGCGGCGGCGGCCGCACCACTCGCTTCCTCACCGGCAGGCGATGGGAGTTTATCAATCTCCCAACCCTTTGTCGCCATAGCCAAGCAAGCACGAGCTTCCGTCGTTAACATTTCTATGGTCAAGAAACGGACGGGCGGGAGCGGGCGATTCATCAATCCGTTCTTTGAGGATCCGTTCTTCCGCCGCTTTTTCGGCGAAGAATTCGAGCGACGGATGCCTGCGCCTCAGGAACATCAGGAACAAGGTCTCGGCTCCGGTGTGATCGTCAGGCCGGATGGCTACATCATCACCAATAATCATGTAGTCGAAGGAGCGGATGAGCTGATCGTGTCGTTGCCGGACAAGCGCACCTTCAAGGCAAAACTCATCGGGGCTGACCCCAAAACGGATGTAGCGGTGATCAAGATCGAGGCTGTCAATCTTCCGGTTCTCCCGTGGGGCGATGCGAGTCAGTTGCAGGTAGGCGAGATGGTGCTCGCGGTCGGAAATCCATTTGGACTCAGCCAGACCGTGACGATGGGCATTATCAGCGCAGTAGGCCGGGCCAATATGGGCATTGTTGATTATGAAGATTTCATCCAAACCGATGCAGCGATTAACCCAGGCAACTCCGGTGGTGCGCTGGTCAATCTTAAAGGCGAATTGATCGGCATCAACTCGGCAATCTTCACCCAAAGCGGAGGCTACATGGGAATCGGGTTTGCCATCCCGAGCAACATGGCAAATAGCGTCATGCAAAGCCTTCTCAAGCATGGAAAGGTCATCAGAGGGTGGATCGGCGTGTCCATTCAAGAGGTCACGCCGGACCTTGCAAAGGAGTTCGGCGCGACGGGAACCACCGGCGCCTTGGTGGCTGATGTCATGGACGACAGCCCTGCCTCCCGAGCGAAGCTGGAGCGAGGCGATATCATCACCACCTATAACAACACGGCGATCCGTGACCCCGGCCAGCTCAGATCGCTGGTGGCAGACACCCCACCGGGCACGGCGGTGACGCTCTCAATCATTCGAGAAAAGAAATCACAAGAGATCAGGGTCACGATCGGCGAACTGCCCAAAGAACCGGCGAAGACGAGTTCGCATGACACCGAGAGTGCCAGGGGGGATCACGCCTTGGCGGGCATCACCGTCGAGAATCTGTCGAGCCAAACGGACAGGTCGGGGCGCTCTAAACTCCGAGGCGGGGTTGTCGTCAGCGATATTGCGGCGAATAGCCCTGCAGAACAAGCGGGGTTGCGGGTGGGCGATATCATTCATGAGATCAATCGGAAACCGGTCAAAGATGTCAGGGAGTTTGAGCGTCTCACGAAACAACTGACCTTGAAGACGCCCGTGCTTCTGTT
>JAYWIP010000162.1:0-6985 GCA_039794465.1 Nitrospira sp. | reverse complement strand
GCGTCGATGGTCGCCTTCTGGTGCGGCGACTTCATGAACAGCTATGTCATGGCGAAGATGAAGGTCTGGACCGGGGGGCGTCATCTCTGGACCCGCACGATCGGTTCGACCGCGGCCGGCCAGCTCGTCGACAGCGCCCTCTTCTATCCGATTGCCTTCCTCGGGACCTGGCAGCCCGGGACGATGATCAAAGTTATTGCCTTCAACTGGGCGTTCAAGGTCTCCGTCGAGATCCTCTTCACGCCGGTGACCTACGCGATCGTCGGCTGGTTGAAGCGCCGGGAGCACGAGGACTGGTACGACCGGCATACGGACTTCACGCCGTTCTCGTTGAAGGACTGAGCCGCCGACGCACCGGACGACCGCGCGGCGCGGTCGCACGGAAGCCCCACCATGATTGACGGCCACCGTGGTTGGCGACTGGTCCTGAGGAATTTCCGGGGTGAGGCATGGTACAGTACCTTCAGCGAACGCCGGACGGCGCCATCCGTGGTCCCTCACTCTGGAGCGGGGTGTTCACTGAGGCCGGTTCACTTCTTGTGAGAAAGGAGAATGCCTATGACACGATCTACCATGCCGCGAGCTCTCGCACTCGCGTCCCTGTTCGTCCTCGTCACCGCCGCGGTGCTGCCGTTGCCACCGGTATTTGGCGAAGGCGGGGCCAGGCGTGATGTGGTGCGTGCTGAGGAGCAGCACCGCCAGGAAGCCGTCGAACTCGCCACAGATGCGGTGGGTCATGGTAAACAGGGGCATGCTGAGGCACTCGTCACCAGTGCGGAAGCGGCGCTCCAGTCTGCCCTGAAGGCCGGCGAGGCTCCGCATGTGGACGCGGGGATCAGGGAACTCAAGCAGGCCATTGAACACGGGAAGGCAGGTCATGCGGATGTGGCGACGAAACACGCCGAACAAGCAGTCACACACCTGTCTGAGAAGTACCGGAGCCGATAGGCTGACACCACGAGGGTGGAGCCTCCGGTCGAAAGTATTGAGCGGTTTCCTTCCCGAGTCGCTGACCCATCGAACACACCTGACGAATGACCGGGAGTTGGTGCGCCGCCGATGCGCTGACAGATGTGCTGCCCCCGATCCGGCGCATGGTTGGCCGCTGACTGCCTTGTGGGTGACCTTGCTCCTCCCGGCGCAATTCTTTTAAAATGCGCCATTTTTGAGAGGAGCCTATGTCCTTCCGATTGACTATTCCATTTGTGTTGTCGATCTTCTGTCTCGCCGTGCCGGCATGGGCCGATTTTCAGGCCGGCCTGACGGCCTATGACCGTGAAGACTACGCCACTGCCATGCGTGAGTGGCAGCCGCTGGCCGAGCAGGGCGATGCCCTGGCGCAGTATCACGTGGGGATGCTGTATCACAAGGGCCGCGGGGTGCCGCAGGACGATGTGCAAGCCCGGAAGTGGTATGGAAAAGCGGCGGCGCAGGGACAGGCCAAGGCGCAGTTCAGCCTGGGCACGTTGTATTTTAACGGAGAAGGCGGTCCGAAGGATTATCAGCAAGCCCTGCGATGGTTCCGTCTGGCGGCAGACCAAAAAATGGCGCTCGCTCAAACGAAGCTCGCCATTATGTATGATGACGGGGAAGGAGTGCCGAAAGATAAGGTCCAGGCGTATATGTGGATCAGTCTGGCCGCGACGAACGGAGATAAGTCCGGGCCCATACTGCGTGATATCCTGGCCAAAGGGATGACGGAGGCTCAAATTACCAAGGCCAAAAAACTGGCGGATGAGTGGAAACCGAAAGGCCAGTGAGAGCACGAGAACGAGGACGGGGTCGGATCTTAGATCGTGCAGGACCGGCCGGAGCCACGGTCCAGCGAGGCCGTTTTTGGGAGGTAAGACCTGTCGTGTTTGTGAGGAGGTGCCTGTGAGCGTATGTCGCCGTGGTGTTCTTCTGGCCTTGATGCTCATGGTCCCGTCCGCCGCGATTGGGGAAACTGTGGGTGGAGCCGGAGCGTTATCCGATGTGGACCGGATGGAGAGGGGAGAGGGCACGCGAACGCCGCTGCACGACGAGGTCCCACGCCAAGAGCCAGCTGATGAAATGCAGAAGATGACTCTGTTGCGGCCAAACTGGCAGCAGATCGTCGGCAGGCCCGGGTCGGCGACGGTCTTCCGTCGCTGGTTGGCCAAACAGCCCAAGGCGTATCAGCGCATGATCGAGTCGGCGAGTACTGCCGCGGAACTCAATGAATCCATCGAGGAGTTTCTTGCCTCAGATGATGCGCTCGTTGCCGCGCATCTAGAGGAGCTTGATGTCAAACTTGCCGAGATGCGGGCGAGAGCACAGGGACAGGGCCGGCACGGGGACGAGGGACAACGGCTCGAGTAAGGACAGACGGCTAGGCCGCTTGCTTGTCGAGGGCTTGTTCGTGTTCGGAATCCTGTAATTTTCTTTCCATTTCTCCCCCGCCAGGTACAATGACCTCGTCACGAGAGTCCTGTCCCACTGACTCCGATCTCCAGTACGCGCAACGCTCCTCAGACACGAAACGGCGAAACTGTGGCCACGCTCATTTCAGTCGCATCTGGCAAAGGCGGTGTGGGCAAGAGTGTCGTGGCGTCCAACCTTGCGTTGGCGCTCGCGAAGACCGGGCGGTCGGTCGTGCTGGCCGATCTCGACGTGGGAGGGGCCGATGCCCACATCCTGTTCGGGCAATTGAATCCGCCGGTGACGCTGACGGATTTTCTCACCAAGCGGGTGAGCCGGCTGGACGACGTCGCTCTCCCCGTCACCTGTCATCCGACCCTCCGCCTGATCGCCGGGACGGGCGAGACCTTGGCGACGGCCAACATGCCCTATGCCCGCAAGAAACGGTTGATGACGCATTTTCAACGTCTCGATGCCGATGTGGTGGTGATCGACATCGGAGCCGGGACGAGTTTCCACGCCCTCGACTTTTTCCTGATGGCCGACGTCCATGTGGCGGTGACGACGCCGGAACCGACGGCGGTGTTGGATGTGTACCGCTTCATCAAACTGGCGGCGATCCGCCGTGCGGTGGGCAGCGTGCTCGCGCGCAGCCCCATGTCGGAGGTGCTCTCCAACCGGGATTTCACGAGCGTGGAGGAAGTCATGGCCGTGGCCGGCGCCACCGATGCCGAAGGGCGTGACGCGGCCGCCGCCGCGCTGCACTCGTTCCGGCCGGGCCTCATCATCAACCGCACGTCCGGCCGTTCCAAGATCAACGTCCTGTATCTCCGCAAAATCCTCCAGGACTATGTCGGCGGCGACCTGACACTGCTCGGGGAAATCCCCGAGGACCCGGCCGTGCATGAGTCCGTCCGGAACTTTCTCCCCGTCATCGAAGCCGCGCCGGCGTCGCCGGCTGCCAAGAGTCTGCTGGCCGTATCCGCCGCCGCGGAGCACCTGATCACGGCCTGTGCTAAGGGAACCACTGTGGAGCGGGAAAGCGGAGGAGACACGGAGACGGGCTCACCGCCCGCTCCGACAGACGTGGCGCTGCATGTCTTCACCACGCATTCGTGGAAGCCCTACACTCCATTGTCAGGATGTGAGGCGAACGCGCCTGCCTGTTTGGAGACGGCTTCCAATGCCGGCGAGATCATCACCTAGTCCCGTGTGTCACGGGGCGTCAGCAGGTTGCGGAAAAACTGTTTTGATTAGGTCGAAATACGCGACTATGAAGAGCCTCGGCCTGACGCAGGAAAGCCCGCAGGATGATCAAAAAGGCCGACCAGCAAGGCCGCAGGGAGCGAAGGGGCGAGGCGTACTCTGTTCTGTACGTTGAGCCCCTGAGCGATGCGAGAACGATGCTGGCGGACTTTTTCAGCATCCTGTCAGAGCAGCTCTCGGTGAATCGTGATCGGCACCTTGGTCTTCAGTGCTTCTTGATAGGCCTGGAGGGCTCGCTGCTGTTTCTGCATGAGCATGTCTTGCAGGACACGCTCCTTGGCGGCGATGGCCTGGCTGGGGGTGGACCCCTGCGGCCTCGTCATGAGAATCTGTCCTTCCGCGACCTCCGCAGGCGTCAACGTCACGGCGTTGCGCACGACCATGCGCGCTTTTCCCGCCAGGATTTCCTGCATCTGCACGGCTTCAAAGGCCGCGGGTTTCCAGTGATTCGCTGCGAGCAGGCGCTGATAGAGATCGGGATCGAAGGCGCCGTTTTTCTGGAAGTCGGGAATCTGGACGATCAGGTCGTGCAGGTCCGTTTCGGAGACGGTGATGCCCATCTCCTTGGCCGCCAGCACCCACAAGCGGTTGTCGACCAGCTGATCGACGACGAGCTCTTTGAAGGTTTCGTCCTTCAACTCGCCGCCGCCTTTTTCTTTATAGCTGCGGTACAAAAACTCGTAGGTGCGCCGGAAGTCGTCGCGAGAGACGGTCAGCTCGCCGACGTTGGCGACGGCGGTGCCCTGTTGTTCGCCGAAGCCCCACCAGCCCATCGTGATGACGAAGGCGACGGCCAGAATGCCCATCATGGATTTCAGCAGCCAGGGATAATCATGGGCCGCGTTGCGCATCAATTTGATCATGTCATCCTCTCGCGTTCAGGAAGTACGGGGAGGATTGTACTTCCGCCCCCCGTTGAAGGCAAGATGGTCGCCGCACGTCAAGCCGGAAGATCGTCCTGTGCAAAGAACGGTCTTTGTTTGTACCGGCTGCGGGATTTTGTTATATTGCCAGTAATTCAAAGGAGATTCCTTGACCGGGGTGGGGCCAACCTCGAAACTGCTGGAACGGACGGTGTATCCGAAGGCCCATGTGCTGAATCGGTTCATTGCGAAGCTGATCGATCTGTTCATCGTCGTCGCCGCAGACGAAATCGCTCCTCCAGTCGGGTTTCTTTCCGGTCTGGCCTACATTTTGATTGCGGACGGATTCGCGGGCGGCAAGAGCATCGGCAAACGGGTGGTCGGCCTTCAGACCGTCCGGATGGACAGCCGGGAGGCAGCGGGATTCCGGGAGTCGATCATTCGGAATTTGCCGTTGGGAGGCGCACAGCTTGCCTTCGCCGTTCCCTATGTCGGGTGGTTGGCGTCGCTGGCGATTTTGGCGTTTGAAGGACTGTTGATCATCGGCAACGAGCAGGGCCGCCGGCTCGGCGATGAAGTGGCCAGGACCCATGTGCTGGATGCCGGCCAGCTGGCGGTCCCGGACTGAGAGCAATAACCGGAGTGCAGCGGCTCGGCGTCGGATCGCCTGGCCAGAAGAAGGGAGAGAGGTCGTGGGGTTCACAGGAGATGTCTTTGGATGGTTCTCCGATGATCTGGCGATCGACTTAGGCACCGCCACGACGCTGGTCTATGTTCGTGGCAGGGGTATCGTCCTGAACGAGCCGTCGGTGGTGGCGGTCGAAAAGAAAACCGAGAAGGTGCTGGCCGTCGGCACCGATGCGAAGAAGATGCTCGGCAGAACGCCCGGCAACATCGTGGCGGTTCGGCCCATGAAAGAAGGCGTGATCGCCGACTTCGAGATGGCCGAGCAGATGCTGAAGCATTTCATCCGCAAGTCCCACAATCGCAGCGCCTTCGTGCGGCCCCGGATCATTATCGGGGTGCCGTCCCGCATCACCCAGGTCGAACAGCGGGCGGTGCGTGACTCGGCCGAGCTGGCCGGCGCACGCGAGGTGTACCTGATCGAGGAGCCGGTTGCCGCGGCCATCGGGTCCGGATTGCCCATCACCGAGCCGTCCGGCAACATGGTCGTCGATGTGGGCGGCGGCACGACGGATATCGCGGTCATTTCGCTCGGCGGCATCGTCTATAGCGAGTCCGTCAAGGTCGCCGGCGACCGGATGGACGAAGCCATCATGAATTACATCAAGAAGAAATACAATTTGCTGATCGGCGAGCATATGGCGGAACGGATCAAGTTCGAAATCGGGTCGGCCTATCCGTTCGAAGAGCGGAAGACCATGATGATCAAGGGCCGGGATCTGATTTCTGGCATCCCGCGTACGCTGGTGATCGACGACGCGGAAGTCCGCGAAGCCCTGCAGGAACCCATTGGGACCATCGTGAACGCGATCAAGATCGCCTTGGAAAACACGCCGCCGGAACTGGCGGGAGATATCATCGACCGCGGCATCGTCTTGACCGGCGGCGGGTCCCTGTTGAAAGGTATGGACACGCGGTTCCGCGAAGAAACGAACTTGCCGATCATCACGGTGGACGATCCGCTCACCTCCGTCGTCTTGGGCGTGGGCAAGATTTTGGACGAACTGGATCTCCTCCGGAAAGTATCGGTCATGTCGCAGGCCAACAACCTCCGGTAAGGTCCCATCCCTCATGCGGATGGTCAATTTTCGCACACCCTATAACGCGGGGCGTCTGGCTCTCGCGCTCGCCGCCGTGCTGCTGCTCGGCTTTTTCCTGCTCCCCAACCAGCTTCAAGGTGTGTTTCAGGAGGTCGGCAGTCCGATCGGATGGGTGGTGAGTTGGCCCCTCCGAGCGGTGGCCGGCATTCAAGGGGGTGTCGCCGATTTCTGGAGCAGTTTTGTCGCGCTGCAAGGCGTGCGGGAAGAAAACACGGAGTTGCGGAAAGAGCTGGAACAGCTCAAAGGGCAAAACAGTCAGTTGCGCGAAGCGGCGGCGGCGACGGAACGGCTGACGGCTCTGCTGGAATTCAAGGGCCAAGAGATGTTCCCGATGGTGGCGGCGCGAGTGATCGGCCGCGATACGGGGAACTGGTACCGCGCGATCATCATCAACAAAGGGGAATCGGACGGATTTCGTCCGGACATGGGTGTGGTCACGCCTGCCGGCGTGGTCGGCCGGATCGTGAAGACCACGGCCGCGACCTCGGTGGTGTTGCTGGTGACGGACCCGAACAATGCGATCGCCGGTCTGGTTCAACGGACCCGGGATGAAGGGGTCATCGAAGGAACCACATCCGGGCTGGCGCGGTTGAAATATATTCCCTTGCTGTCGACGGCGCGGCCGGGCGATCGGGTGGTGACGTCCGGACTGGTCGGGGGATTTCCCCGCGGCTTGTCCATCGGGACGATCGC
>JAYWIP010000161.1:0-2690 GCA_039794465.1 Nitrospira sp. | reverse complement strand
GGGCAGAGAGGATGGAGATTACGAAACAGGATGTCGAGAAGGTCGCGCTGTTGGCCAGGCTGCGCGTGACGGAAGACGAGAAGGAAGTCTTCGCCACGCAGTTGAGCCAGATCCTGACCCATGTCGAGCAGCTGAACCGGTATGATACGGCAGGGGTTGAGCCGACTACGGCGGTCATGGGACAGGTGAATGTGTTCCGGGACGATGTGGTCCGGCCGTCGTTGTCTGTGGAGAAGGCATTGGCGAATGCTCCAGAACGTGAAGCGGACGGGTTTGGGGTGCCTAAAATATTAGAGGAGCGTTAACCGTCAAGCGTCAAACGTCGAACGTGACACCCACGAGTGACGAATGACGAGTGACGAATGACGAAAAGCAGATGTTCCGACAAATGTTGCGTTCCAAAATTCATCGCGCCACAGTCACCGGCACGCACCTGGAATACGAAGGCAGTTTGACCATCGATCAGGACTTGATGGAAGCCGCCGGCATCCTTCCATATGAAGCGATCGTCTGCTCCAATTTGAATAACGGCGAGCGGTTCATGACCTACGCCATCAACGGCGGGCGGGGCAAGGGCGAGATCATTTTGAACGGACCCACGGCCCGAAAGGCCGCCGTCGGCGATCACATCATCATTTTCTGTTACGAATATTACGGCGACGAAGAAATTAAAAAACATGCGCCGAGGATCGTGCGGGTCAATGAGAAAAATAGGATCGTGAATGTGGGCTGACATGTGCGCACGCTCACAGGCTGACAGGGCGCCCAAGCGAAGCCCATCTTGCTTGTCAGCGTGTCATCTTGCGCGCGTGTCAGCGTGTTCGCTGGACGGCTATGTCTATTCATAAACTGTCACTCTGTGACCTTCAGAAGAAATTCACCGCCGGTGAAGTCACCGCGGCGGAGATCGTGCGGGCGTATGCGCTACGTGTCGGCCAGGTAGAGTCCAAAGTGCGGGCGTACGTCAATCAAGCGCAGGAGTCAGCGTCGGCACAGGCGGATGCACTGGACCGGCAACTCAAACAGTGGCGCAAAACGAAGCCGCTGATGGGAATGCCGCTCGCGATTAAGGACAATATCTGCACGGAAGGCATGCCGACGACGTGCAGTTCGCGCATGTTGCAGCATTTCGTGCCGCCCTATGATGCGACGGTGATCACCAAATTGCGCGAACAGGGCTACATCTTGTTGGGCAAGACAAATCTGGACGAATTTGCGATGGGGTCATCGACCGAAAATTCCGCGTTCGGTCCAAGCCGGAATCCCTGGGATCTTCATCGTGTGCCTGGTGGGTCGAGTGGAGGGTCTGCAGCGGCGGTGGCGGCAGACGAATGCGTCGCCGCACTTGGCTCAGACACGGGGGGATCGATCCGCCAACCGGCGGCGTTCTGCGGCGTGGTCGGGTTGAAACCGACCTATGGGCGGGTCTCTCGGTACGGGTTGGTCGCGTTTGCGTCGTCGCTCGATCAAATCGGCCCAATAACAAAAGATGTCCGCGACGCCGCGTTTGTGCTGGGCTCGATCGCCGGCCACGATCCGCTGGATTCCACCTCGGCCGATGTTCCGGTTCCCGACTACCTGAAGGCCTTGGCGAAGAAAGATCTTAAGAAGCTACGGGTCGGGGTGCCGCGAGAGTTCTTTGCCGAAGGGCTCGATCCGGAGGTGGACCAGGCGGTCAAGGCAGCGATCGCAGAATTGAAAACTCTGGGCGGCGAAATCAAGGACATCCAGCTGCCGAGAACCGACGCCGCAGTGGCGGTGTATTATGTGCTGGCGACGGCTGAAGCCAGTTCGAATCTCGCCCGGTTTGACGGCGTGAAATTCGGGCTCCGGGCGAAAGAGACCAAGGATCTGGCGGATCTCTACATGAAGACAAGGCAGGAAGGGTTCGGTCCGGAAGTCAAACGCCGCATCATGTTGGGCACGTATGTGCTGAGTGCGGGCTATTACGACGCGTACTACGGGAAGGCTCAGGCGGTGCGAACGCTGGTCTGTCAGGACTTCGAGTCGGCGTTCAAAGAAGTCGATCTGATTGTGACGCCGGCAACGCCGACTCCCGCCTTCAAGCTGGGGGAGAAGAGCGAGGATCCGCTGCAGATGTATTTGTCCGACATCTTTACCATCTCGGTCAATCTGGCCGGCCTGCCGGCGATTGCGCTGCCCTGCGGATTCAGTAAGAGCGGGTTACCGATCGGGTTGCAATTGATTGGGCGACCGTTCGAAGAAGAAACGATCTTGCGGGCAGCCTATGCATATGAACAAGCCACGGAGTGGCATCTGAAGAAGCCGGTGATTCGGTGAGGAGCGAGAAGCAAGGGGCAAGCAGCAAGGCGAAACTGGAGGGCCGAGCATGACCTTTGTTGAAATTGCGGCAATGCTCGTGGCGGTCGCGTTTGGGGTACTGGTGGGATTTTTAGTGCCGGTGCTGATGCAGGTTCGCAAGACGGTCGCGGAGTCCGAACAGCTGCTGGCCAAAATGAACGCCGATTTGCCGCCGCTGGTTGGAGAGCTCCGTGCCGTGAGCCAACACCTCAATCAGCTGACCGAACAGGCGCGAGACGGTGTGGAGCATGCAGCGGTGTTGTTACATGCTGTGGGTGAAGTCGGCGAATCCGTTCAGCAGGTTCATAATGTCGTGCGTGGGTCGAGCGGCACCCTCATGACCAATGTCGCCAGCGTGCTGGCGGGGT
>JAYWIP010000160.1:0-7084 GCA_039794465.1 Nitrospira sp. | reverse complement strand
GGCACACCGCTGACGCTGATGTTTCAGGTCATGCGCATCAGTGCGGGCGCATGCCGTCCTCTGTCCGGCGCTCTGATTGACATCTGGCACTGCGACGCCATGGGGGCCTATTCGGATGTGCAGGATCCTGGGTTCAACACGCTCGGGCAGAAGTTTTTGCGCGGATGTCAAATCGCCGACGCAGCGGGTAGCACGCAATTCCTCACAATCTATCCCGGCTGGTACCCGATCAGAACTGTACACATTCATTTTAAGATTCGCACCGCGCCGGTGGCGAAGAAGAGCTTTGAGTTTACCTCGCAAGTGTATTTTCCCGATGAGCTCACTGATCAGGTGCATACGAACCTTCCCTACTCCTCACTGGGACCCCGGCGAGTGAGAAACCGTCATGACTTCATCTTCCGAGACGGCGGGGACCAACTGATGCTGGCTCCTACGCCGACGGCCGACGGGTATGCGGCCGCCTTTTCAATCGGCCTCCGGATTCCATAGAACGATACGCCCTTGGCTTTCACGGCTACACCGCTGTAGCGTCCAGCGTAGGCGGATGATAAGCTGCCGACATGAAATCGGCCATGCGCAAAGCCAAAATTGTCTGCACGATCGGTCCAGCCAGTCTATCGCCGACCATCCTGAATTGTCTTATCGACAGCGGGATGGATGCCGCGCGGCTGAATTTTTCGCACGGCACACATGCGTCTCATGCGGCCGCCATCGCGGCGATCCGCCGGGCGGCCGCACGCCGACGCACCGCCGTCGCAATCATCCAAGATCTGCAGGGACCCAGAATCCGAGTCGGTGCAGTCGTAGCCGGTGGGATCGAAGTTCGCTCAGGCCAAACTGTGCGCCTGAGGACGACGCCGGCCGTGGTCCGACGTTTGCAGGGTTCTCACTCCGCCGCTGTCAGCCGATCGACGATCCCTGACGTTCCGGTCACCTACCCATCTCTGCCCCGGGATATCAGACGCGGTGCCAGAATTTTGATCAACGACGGGCTCATCGAACTGGTAGCCGATCGTATTGCCGGCAGCGACGTCGAATGCACGGTCGTGAATGGGGGGTGCATCACCTCGCACAAGGGGATCAATCTCCCGGGCACCAGTGTCAGCGCGCCGGCCCTCACCCGGAAGGATCGCAACGACATTCGCTTCGGCATCGCACAAGGCGTGGATTATATGGCGCTGTCATTCGTCAAGGGACCGGAGGACATTCGAGCGGCTAAGAGACTGATCGCCTCGTGCGGTGACGATGTGCCGATTATCGCCAAAATCGAACGGGCCGAGGCGGTAGCGTCATTAGATGCCATCTTGGAAGAAGCAGACGGGGTGATGATCGCGCGTGGAGATCTTGGTGTGGAAATGGGACCGGAAGCCGTGCCGATTTTGCAGAAGCGGATCATTGCCAAGGCCAATCGTCACCGCCGTCTCGTCATCACCGCGACACAAATGCTCGAGTCGATGACGCAGGCGTTACGTCCCACCAGAGCCGAGGCGTCGGATGTCGCCAATGCCGTCTTCGACGGCACCGATGCCGTCATGTTGTCGGCGGAAACGGCGATCGGGGCACATCCGATCGAAACAGTTCAGGTCATGGATCGGATCGTCCGAGCGGCGGAAAAAGAGACCGAGCCGGGCGTGATTCTCAAACGCCACACCGATAGCGACACTCCGTCTTTTCCCGAGGCGATCAGCGCGGCGGCCTGCTCGGCTGCCCGGGCGATTGCCGCCGGAGCGATCGTGGCTTTCAGCGAACGTGGCGCGACAGCCCGCCTGATGTCCAAGCAGCGGCCGTCTGCGCCGATTCTTGCTGTGACCCCGTTTGAAGTTGTGAGGCGTCGAATGGTTCTCTACTGGGGCGTACGTCCTTGCACGATGCCGCAAATTCAGCAGACCGATACGCGAATAACGGAGACCCTGCGGCGATTAACGCGAGCGGGGCTGCTCAAAACGGGGGAGAAGATCGTCATCGTGTCAGGCACCCGTGTAGGCCAACCTGGTGGGACAAACTTGGTTAAGTTACAGGAAGTCCTGTGAATCTATCAAGGGGCTTTCAGCAGCCACGGCGGGAGACTTGATCTCATGTCTTGAAACGGTTAGGCTGCCACCAATTAAATTCGAAGGTGTGTGATGAGAATTTTACTCTCCGCCATTTTCGCCTGTCTTCCCTTGACGGTCTGGGCTGGGACGGTCGAGCTCCCGGTTCCCAACCCGCTCCCTCCCCCGATCATCGGCGACATGGAGCGTGTTGAACCGTCTGACGTGACCGAGCGCGACATCTCATATCCGGAACCGTTCGGCAACCCCTATGGCCCGGATTCAGCAACGAATTTTGAAGCGTTCCGCCCGCATTCCTTCTACGGGAATAGCCGCCAGCGAACAACATCGCCCGAACCGGACTGGCTCGACCATCCGTTCGGCCGGTACGGGAACCCCTACTCGCCTGACCCGATGAACCATCGGTACGACGACGGCCGAACTCATTCGCTTGGCAGCCTGATCGATTTTCCGAACCGAGACACGTGGACGGTAGGTCGGTAACATTGATCCATCAGTGAGGCAGGGCACCACTACTAACCAGAGCGCCTGGAGGCACCCATGGGAAGACATAAGATCGGTCTCGTTATCCCTCATCCGGAGGATCAAAAATGGGACTCGGTCTGGAAACTGTTTCGCACGCCTAATTTGAACCTCCCCACACTGGCCGCGCTGCTTCCCGAGGATGAATGGGACATCGAGATCCAGGACGAAATCGTCGGACCGCTGGATTTTACCCGCGACTACGATTTGGTGTTTATCACCGTGACCACCGTCGTCGCGATTCGTGCCTATGAGGTTGCGCGATTGTTCCGTGAGCGCGGCGCCAAGGTTGTACTCGGCGGCATTCATCCTTCGACGCTCCCTGACGAGGCCATCAAGCATGCCGATGCGATCGTGATCGGCGAAGGAGAACTGACCGTCCCGCGGCTGATCGAGGACTTCAAGAAGGGCAAGATGGAACAGCAGTACCGAATGCCGTACATGGTCGACAAATGGGATGAGAAACCGCCACGCTGGGACCTCTTGCCCCCGGGCTACATGTTCCGCGATGCCCTGACGGCAACGAGAGGGTGCAATTACCGATGTACATTTTGCTCGATTCATTTGGCCTTAGGTGGCGGCCAATATGGGTTCCGGAAAAAACCGCCGGCCGATGTCGTGAAGCTCGTCGAGAAAATGAACGGGCCGATGGTGATGTTCTGGGACGACGACTTGTTGTCCGATCCGGCCTATACCCGGGAGCTTTGCCAGGCGATGAAGCCGCTCGGGAAGAAGTGGATGAGCCAGATGAGCGCCACGTACGTCGCCCATCACCCTGAATTGCTCAAGACCCTCAAGGAATCCGGGTGCTCGGCGATGTTTATGGGAATTGAATCGATCAATCAAGAGTCGCTCAAGTCTGTCGATAAGCAGAACCAAGCCAAGCTGTATGAGGAGATGATCAAGCGCATTCACGATCACGGAATCGATATTCACGCCGGTTTTATCTGTGGCTTAGACCATGAAGACGTGTTCGACTTCGAGCGGACCGCGGAATGGGCGACCAGGATGGGATTAGCCGGAGCCCTCTGGCGGATCATGACGCCCTATCCGGGGACCAAACAGTTTGCCGAACTGAAGGCCGCGGGCCGGATTCTCACCGAAAACTGGACGGCATATACCGGCGAGCACGTCGTGTACAAACCGGCCAAGATGACGGTGGAACAACTGTATTGGGGACATAAGTGGGCCAAGGGGCAATTCTACTCCTTTAAGTCAATTGGACAGCGGGCAATCCAGCGGGCCTCCCAGAACGGGTTCGGGGAGCTGCTCAATATCACCGGTTGCGGGCTGGGCTATCGCTCCATGTTCCACCTGGCGGCAGATTCTGCGCCGGTGAACGTCTATCGGGACATGAACCATCTGCCGCCCCAAGAGGAGCCGATTGCCTATCGGTTCCCCTATCCACCGAAAAAGCGGTTCAGTTTCATCACCGACCGCGTAGATCAGCTCCGGGCGAAGGTACAACCGAGACCCAAGATCAATAAGGCCTGATCGAGGTTGGGGGCATGGTATGGGACGAACACCCAAGTAGATCCCATCTATATAGGCAACAGATGATTGGTATAATGACTTCTCTCGTTGGGGGAGGTTACGATGGCTGTATGCCGAGTTGGCCTCTGCCTGGCAGTCGCGGTACTGCCCCTAGTTTATGCACCGGTGCAAGCTGAATGGGTCGCGCTTGAGGCTCGGTATCAGCTGCATCCCTTGAAGACCGTATACGTCGATCCTGGCACCATCCACCGAGAGGGGCACCTGGTGACTCTCTCGGCCCTGATCGATTGGAAAGCCATGCAAGGAGGGCGTTCACCCACCCGTTTTTATTCCACCACACTCAGCAAGCAATTTGATTGTAAGGAAAAGATGGTCCGGACCCTGGCTGCCATGGATTTCTATGACCACATGGGGACAGCGGAGGTGATTGGTGGCGGGAGGAACACAGGCGACGGCCACTGGATTATCGTGGAGCCTGAAACACTCAATCAGGGCTTGTGGAAAACAGCTTGCGAGAAACCGTAGCGGATCCCGCCACCGTCCACGGCTTCACCGATATATTCTATTTGTTAGACGTTCTCTGCCTAGCTATGTATCGACAGCGACATCGACGAGTAACGAACAGCCTGATATGCAACCAAGAGGCTGCTGTTGGTTGCCAGCGGAGCCGGAGCCTGGTTCGCCGGTGGCTCGACACCCTGTTCTGTGACTTCCTGCCTCTGCCGCAAGTCCTTGACGAGATCTTCCCGAAGCTGTTGCAGGACACTCGGCAGATGCTTGAGGATCTTGCGTGTCTCCAGTTGTGTGTTTTTCAGAGAATCAAAGACCTGTTGAACCAACGAGGCAGGCTGCCGGGCCTCCTGTGTCGGTGCGCTGAGACGGATTCTGTCGGCAGGGCTTTGAACAGGCGCAGCAGATGAAGGAGGGGTGGGCGCCGTGGTACCGGTGGGCGGTTGCGGGATCGCCGCTGCCGCCGCAGGCGCTCCACCCTGGGTACCCGTTGAGGATGGTGCGATGGAAGTCTGGGACTCCTGTGGGCGAGGCACAGCCGGCTGCCCGGTTACCTCTGCCGCAATCTGCGCAGCCAGCACCGTGACGGATCGTTCGACATTGACACGCAGATCCAGGCCGGACAGCGAAGATAAGTTTCCGAAGCGCTCGGCCAATCGTGCCGTTTTGGCAAGTGCTGCTTCATCTTGCCCTGAAAAGAACTTTCGGAAGATATTGGATACGTTGCGGAATAACTTCTCAAGATCTTTCAACTCCTGCGCATTCAGATCGCCGTCAACGGCGACACCGACCTCTCGTTTCAGCGAGGCCTCGAGATACTTGGCGTTGACATCCACCGTTCCATTGTCGGTTTGGACATTGGAGGTATAGTTCACCGCACGGTAGTCGTACTCTAGATCCGCCGTGAGCGTGATCTTGTCACCTTCCGCGGTTGTGACGCTGAGGCGCCCTTCAAGATCGTTGGAGATCGCCACGGCGCTGACCTTGGTGTCCAACCGTTGCGTGCCTGTGCCGGTTGCAGCAGGGCTGTGAAAGAACTGTTTGGGGTCGAATTGAGCCAAGGCTTGAGTCGGCATGTCGGGTTCCCCTCAATGAATGGACGGAATGTGCGATCTCATATAGATTCCCTATCGGTAGGCTATTGCGCGATCTTTAGGGACCGTGGACAATGGGGCGCGCCGCGCGCCGGCAATGTTGTTAATTGATGAAGGAGGCACTTCCATGAAAACCTTCTCTCCGGTTGTCTTAGCTGCCGCGATGCTGGCCGTCCTTCAGACGACCGGCTGCACCATTAAAGGGACAATCAACCAGATCACGGATACGACGTCTAACGTGACCGGCACCACATCGGGAGCTGCCTGGTGGAATGAAGACGGCCAGATCAAGCCGGGCTTCAAAGCTGCCGCATTCGCGGCCGCCAACTACAGGAACCTTGAGCACGACATCGCCACAGGAAGGGGCGAGTATCTGACGTCCATGAGCGTGCTGCTGGGGGTTCCTGAAGAGCGGCGCTCGGCCTTCTTTTCGGCTGCTCAAGCGCGGTATGCCCGGGCGACGGATCGACAGCCAGTGGCGATTGAAACCTTGCTCCCGATCCTTCAAAATACAAGCGGCGAGCGTTTCCGATAATGTCGATCGTTTGTCAGACGGAATCTGATGACTGCATCATCAGCTGACACACCGTTGCCGTGGGGGAAAATTTTTCACCCGACGGACTTCTCTCTCGACAGCCACACGGCACTGTTGCATGCTGTGAAGCTGGCCGCTGCAACAAAGGCCGAGCTGTCGATCATGCACGTCGATCCGGAAGTCGCACGGGGTGACTTCGAGGACTTTCCACGGATCAGTCCGATTCTCAAGCGGTGGAAACTCCTCCCGCCTGGCAGCGGGGAAGAACATGTTGCTCAAGCGGGTTTGTCAATGCAGAAAACCCGCGCCACATCAAGCAATCCGACTGAAGCGCTGCTTCACCAGTTGGCCGCTCATCCCGCCGATCTTCTTGTCATGGCGACGCATCAGTTCGGGGCTTTCGAGCGGTGGCAGCATCGGGCTGTCGCAGAGCCGGTGGCCCGCATCAGTCATACCCCGACCCTGTTCGTGCCGACGCATGTCGAAGGATTCGTGGTGAAGGAAACGGGCGAGCCGAAACTCCGCCGCGTGCTCATTCCCGTGAATGAGAAGCCCGATCCCCAGATGGCCATCGATCTGACTGCGCGGCTGGCGGTGACGCTGGGGTGCGAGAGACTGACCGGTCTTCTGATCCATGTGGGAGACGACCGGATGCTCAGCGCACTTCGCTATCCCACGCACAATGGCGTGGTGTGGCGCACCATGATCTGCCACGGGGATGTTGTCGATGTCATCTTGGGAATGGGAGCGGAGTTCGACGTGGATCTGATCGTCATGACGACCGAGGGACACCATTCGGTACTCGACATGATGCGTGGCAGCACCATGGAGCGCGTGCTGCGTGGCGCGCGCTGCCCGCTCCTGGCCATTCCGGC
>JAYWIP010000159.1:0-4670 GCA_039794465.1 Nitrospira sp. | reverse complement strand
CGTCGAGAAGAATAATGTCGGCAATTTCCTTGGCGACATCCGTTCCGGTGATGCCCATAGCGATGCCGATATCGGCCTTCTTCAGCGCCGGCGCATCGTTTACGCCGTCGCCGGTGACGGCGACGACCTCGCCCATCTCCTTGAGTGTGGAAACCACCCGCATCTTATGACGCGGAGCCATCCGGGCAAAGACCGGGTCCGGCTCACCCCGATGAGACGGTGTCAAGAGCTGCCGCAGGCGCTCGTCGCTCATCTGGTCCAACTGCGATCCCTCAATCACCGGGATGAATTCGGCCGGTTGCGGTGCGACCTGATCCGGTGCGAGGCCGATCTTGCGCGCAATCGCCAGCGCTGTGAGCGGATGATCGCCGGTGATCATGACGACGCGCACACCGGCTTGCCGGCATGTGGCGATTGCCTCAGGTACTTCCCGGTGCGGCGGGTCCATCATGGCCACAAGTCCGAGGAACGTCAGGTCGGCTTCAACCGTCTCCACTTCGATGTGTTCGGGTTGGTGGGCGATGTCACGCATGGCCACGGCAAGCACACGGTAGGCCTGCTCGGCAAACGACCGGCTCTGGCTCAAGACCTGTGCGCGCTGCTCGGGAGTCATCGGCACAGTGTTTCCATGGATCAGGGTACTGGTACAGAGAGCCACGACCGATTCGGGAGCGCCTTTGGTGAATGCGACAAGCCGTCCTTCTACCCAGTGCAGGGTGCTCATCCGTTTCCGATCGGCGTCGAAGGCGAGTTCTCCCATGCGGCGCAAGGGTGGACGATGGGCGAGGCCGTGCTCGATGGCGAACTCAAGAAGCGCCACCTCGGTCGGATCACCGGTCACGGCGAAACGACCGTCGGAATGCCTGACGCGCTTCGCATTGTGGCAATGGAGCAGCGCGTCAAAGAAGGACCGCCATTGCCCCGCCTCCGCCGTGCTGATCAATCGGCCTCTTGCAAAGAAACAGCTCTCTTGCGACTCGACCACAATCCCATCGGCATAGAAGCGATCCACCTTCATGCGATTTTCCGTCAGCGTGCCGGTCTTGTCGGTGCAGATCACGGTCGTGCAGCCGAGGGTTTCGACCGACGGCAGATGCTTGATCAACGCCCGGCGTTTCGCCATGCGCTGGCTGCTCATGGCGAGGGCCAGGGTGACCGTGGGGAGGAGTCCCTCCGGCACGTTGGCGACAATGATGCCGATTCCGAAAATCGCGCTGACCCAGAAGCCGAGTCCGGTCCAGAGGCCGACGGCAAAGAACAGGGCTCCCATCGCCAGCGAAATGGCGGCGATGATGCGGGTGACCTTGATGATCTCTTTCTGCAGGGTGCTGGGGCCGGTTTCGACCGTCGAGGTGAGATCGGCAATCTTTCCGAACTCCGAGGCCATGCCGGTGGCGAAGACCAGAGCGCGGCCGTGTCCGGAGAGGATGGTCGTGCCGGCGAAGACGAGATTCGGGTGATCCAGCCAGTGTCCATCCTCCACCGATTCGGCGGTCCGCCGCTTCGGTTTCGATTCGCCGGTCAAGGCGGCATTGTCCACTCGCATTCCCGCGGCTTCGATGAGGCGCGCATCGGCCGGCACCCGTTCTCCTTCTTCCAGGATGAGGACATCGCCGGGCACAATCTCGCTTCGAACAATTTCGACGGATTGTCCGTCTCTCGTGACCCAGGCTGTGTCCGGTAATAATCGGTGGAGAGCCTGGACGGCTCGTTCCGCCTTGTATTCCTGGAAGAAGGCAAAACCGGCGTTGATGATGATGACGCTGAGAATGGCCCAGCCTAGCGTCGCCATGCCCTCGCCCGGCTTCATGTAGTCGGCAGCAAAGGAGAGACCGGCTGCGACCCACAGAAGAATGGCGAGGAAATGCGTGAACTGACGGAGGAGCCCACGGAGGATCGAGTAGTGACCCGGCCCGGCGAGAATGTTTGGTCCGCACTGAGCCAGCCGCCGTTGTGCTTCGTTGGGCGAGAGGCCGCCGCTCCCGGACTCCAGCCGTTTGAGTGCCTCCTCGATCGGAAGCCGGTTGATGTCGTGAAAGCGGAACTCAGCCACGCGCGCCTCGCACGATGAGGATGGAGCAAGGGGAATGTCTCAGAAGACTGTCGGAGACGCTTCCGAGCTCGAGCCGTTCACGACTGGACAGACCGCGCGCCCCCAGGACCAACAGATCAGTGAGGCCGGCCTCCGACCGCTTCATGATATGGTCCACGATGTGGTTCTGTTGCACGTCGGTGAGGACGGCATAGCCTTCTTTGAGGAAGTCCTGCCGTATGTCGGCGACCAGCCGCTCGGCTTGTTCGATCTGGGGACGCATGAGCGCCTCCCGCTTGGATTCAGACAGGTATCCGGCGGCCAGGTCGGTGAAGGGGGACACCACGGAGGAGAAGACCGTCACTTCGGCCGTCTCAGGCAGCAGACCGGCCCTCAGAACCTTCGCCGCTTTGCGCGAGTGTTTCGAGTCATCGACAGCCAGCAACACTCGGCGCAGCCGGTTCATCGGTTGTTTCACAATGAGCACCGGACAGGACGCGAGGGAGGCGACCTTCCGCGCCACGCTGCCGAGGAGAAACCCCTTGATGTCGCTCATCCCTCTGGTGCCCAGTACGATCAGGTCCGATCCGTCTTGAGTTGCACGCTGCACGATCGTGGAGGCGGGAGCTCCATGCAGCAACAGCGTCCGCACGTCCGTGCGAGGCCGCTTTGCCGACTGGCTGAGCGCCGTCTCCAGATAACCAGTTGCGCGACGTAGGATGGTATCGCCGGATTTTTCCATGGCTGCTTTCACACCCCGATAGGTTGCCACATGGGGAGCACCGGTTGGTTTCAGATGCCGGGTGTCCAGGACGTGCAGCAAGGTCACGGAAGAGAGCGCACTCCGCCCCAAGGCGCCGATCGCTTCGACAGCCCATTGAGAGAACTCCGATCCGTCCACTGCGCATAAGACTTTCATCACCGGCTCCTTCCGTTTGCCGTTGGGCTAGGCGCGTCCATCATTCAGGTATCTAATCTGCATTGGATATGCCATGGAGAGAAGGCCATGAAGAAGGGAATCGGCTCTATTCTCGGATGTTGTGACGAACTCGGGCCGTGACACCAGAGAAAGCACTGCGGCATTTTGCGGCAGGGTGAAAAGTCGGACTGTGGTGATTGGCGTCAGTGTCGGGGTGTGGCAGGGGAGGGATCGATGTCGACGAACAAGACGAAGAAACGGGTGCGAGCCGTCAAGAAACAAGATTTTTCCTCGATGACCGTCAAGCAGGTGATGGAGCAGCGGGTACAGTCCGTTCACTTGCGGACAAAGGGGGACGTGATTGCGTCGCTGATGATCGAAGGATTCGGGGCGGTCCCGGTCGTCGACAAACAGCGGACATTGGCGGGGATCGTCAGCGAGCATGACCTGCTGGCGGCCATCGATGATGGGCATCGTCTCGGCGAGTTGACCGCGGGTGAGATCATGACGGGCAACCCCTATTCCATTCGTCCGGAAACGAGCTTGGGGACGCTGGTGCATGTGTTGCGCGCGAGCGACCTCGTGCGCGTGCCGGTGGTCGATGCCCAAGACCGGTTGGTCGGCATCATCGCCAGGCGGGATGTGTTGCGCACGTATCTGTCCACCGGCTCAACGAACAGAAAGTGAGGAACGGTGATGCGGCAAAGTGAATTCTATCTGAAAGCCTGCGATCCGAAGACGTTGACCGTCGGGCAGTTGATGCAGGATGCGGTCACGCAATGCACCGCCCGCACCGACGCCGCGACGATCGCCCACCTGATGACGCATCGCAACTACGGGAGCGTGCCCGTTGTCGATGAAGAGGGAACCCTGATCGGCATCGTCACGGAGTATGATCTCTTGCAGGCCATGATCGACGGACGCGATCTGCGGAAGATTCTGGCGACCGAGATCATGTCGGCGCACCCGCTGACGGTGACGGAGGATCAAACGCTCGCCCAAGTGGCCGATCTGTTTCAGGACCGCTATGTCACCCGCGTCCCGGTGGTGCGGAACAAGAAGCTCGTGGGGATTCTGGCACGGCGGGACTTGTTATTCGGCTATATGAAGGCGTCCCAATACTGGTCGTAAGTCGCCGTCGCTCTGCTTCCAGTCGAGCGATGAGATACGAACTGTGCGCAAGCGCGATCCTTCTCTTGCTGATCTCGCTCATTCCTATCGTGTCCACTGCCCAGCCGCCCGGTAAGCTGCATGCGCCTTGCAGCATCGGTTATCCCAGCGATGCAGCGGTGGAGTGGGACTGCCGGACGCTGCGCCCGAAGGAATCCCTGGAAACATTGTTCGGCGAATATTGGATTGACGTGGCGCGGTTCAATCGAATCGACCGGCGCCACGCGCGCGCCGGTGTGTCCATCAAAGTTCCGAGACGGATTGAGGATCTGGCGATGTGGCAGCCGCTGCCCCTGTTCTATGCGCCCGCCGAACCGGACGAGCAATTCATTCTGATCGATCTGTCGGAACAGTTTCTCGGCGCATACGAATACGGAGCGCTCCGCTTCGCCCTGCCGCTGGCATCCGGGAATGGCCAGAACGCCACACCGGTCGGGAAATTCCGTCTTTCAGCCGCCCATCGCCGCCATCAATCCAGCCTCTTTATGGTCGAAGGGACCGATCGCCCGTATCCCATGAACTACGCACTGCGGTTCCATATCAATCGGG
>JAYWIP010000158.1:0-9647 GCA_039794465.1 Nitrospira sp. | reverse complement strand
GTTCTCCAGACACTGCGTTCAGAAAGCAAGATGGTGCCGGTTATCATGCTCACCGGGACCAAGTCGGTCAAGACCGCCGTGGACGCCATGAAGCTTGGGGCAGTGGACTATTTGTCCAAACCATTCGATGTCGACGAATTACGTATCGTCATCGACCGGGCATTGAATTCTCTGGAGCTGGAACGCGAAGTCAAACAGCTGCGCAGCCAGGTGGTGCAGCGCTACGCCTTCCACAACCTGATCGGCAAGAGTTCGGGCATGCAGGAAATCTACGCCAAGATAGAACAGGTCGCAGACAGCCGCACCACCGTCTTGATCACCGGAGAAAGCGGAACGGGGAAAGAACTCGTCGCCAAGGCCTTGCACTACAACAGCTCTCGCCGAGAACGACCCTTCATCGCCTTGAATTGTGCCGCCCTCCCTGAAACGCTCATTGAAAGCGAGCTGTTCGGGCATGAAAAAGGCTCGTTTACAGACGCCACTGCGCGGCGCACCGGGCAATTCGAAATGGCCAATACCGGGACTCTATTTCTCGACGAAATCGGCGACCTGAGCCCGGTCACACAAGCCAAACTCCTCCGGGTGCTGCAGGAGCGTGAGTTTACCCGAATCGGCGGCGTACAGCCGATCAAAGTCGATGTCCGCATCGTGGCTGCGACCAATAAGAACTTGGATGAGCTTGTCCGGAAGGGCCAGTTCCGCGAAGATTTGTACTACCGCATCAATGTCATCTCACTGTATCTCCCGCCGCTCCGCGATCGCGGTGAGGACATCGCCCTGCTCGGCAAACACTTCCTGGCCAAGCGCGTGGAGGAGGAAAAGCGCCCGCATATTGAATTTTCGAAGGACGCATTGGAACTGTTGGTGCGCTATCCCTGGCCCGGCAACGTCCGGGAACTGGAGAACATCGTCGAACAGGCCTTTATCTGGTCGAACAATGCCGAACACATTGTCCCTGAACATCTGCCTGCCATTCTCAAAGGTGATGTCAGATCGGCTTCACTCCATGACGATACCATCTCCGGTCGCCTGTCTCTTGAGAAGGCCGTCATGGAATTCGAACGTGAGATTATCCTTGACGCGCTGAAACGGACTAACTACGTACAAACCCACGCCGCCAACTTGCTGGGAATCAGCCGCCGGATGTTGAAATACCGTATGGATTCGCTCGGCATTAGCCGCACGGACCGGGACCCGACCTCGGATCCCGATCCCGCAGTGCAAGAATGACACACTAGCCTCTTGGTGTGCGTGATTAATCGCACGGGCCGTGCTTCTGATCAGGTCCCGATGGGGAAACGGGTGGTTCAAGAAAACTACATATAGTCATATTACGTATTGTCCATACTCTCTGTTGTCACACACTTGCAACCATATGAAAAGGAACGGGAATTGCTTGAACATTCCTGCTGAAACTCGTTCCCAGGCGGAGTCCTGCTGCACATGGCGTCCCATACAGATTTGAACAAGCCAACCGTACTCGTCATCGACGACGAAGCCGGTCCACGTGATGCACTCAAAGTAATCCTCCGCCCATTTTTCAACGTCCAATCAGCAGAGAACGCCTGTGCGGCGCTCGACATTCTCAGTCAGCACCCCGTTGATCTCATCACCCTCGACCAGAAACTTCCCGACCGCCACGGCATGGACCTCCTCCAGGAAATCAGACAGGCCCATGCCGACACCGAAGTGATCATTGTGACCGGCTATGGCAGCCTCAAATCCGCCATGGACGGCATTCGCTACGGAGCCGCGGGATATCTGCTGAAGCCGTTCAATGTGACGGAGCTTATTACACTCATCAATCAAACGCTCGAAAAGAAACGGCGGCTCGATTTTATTCGCAAGTTCTTTCAGTCGTCACCGGATCTCTGGGGAACCGAGCAGGAAAGTGCTCACGCCTGGCAGGCGCTCCAGTCTGGCTACGCGGCCGCTGGTGCAGATAAACAGGGACCGGCCCCGGTTTCAGGTACAGACCTCGGATTGCTTCCACTTCTCTCTGACATTCTGGAGGCGACGGACAGAAACTTATTGAATCACTCAAGCCGGGTGAGTTTCTACGCGACCTTGATAGGGAATCGTCTTAATTTGGGGAGTGAAGAGCAAAAGTCTTTAACGATGGGCGCCTTTCTACATGACGTCGGAAAATCCGGGATTGGGCCCCATCACTTCCCTGAGGGCCAGCGCAAGGCTTCATCAGAATCCACGGACATCCGTAAGGACCATCCTGATAAAGGCGCCCAGCTGGTTCGCCATGCCGGCTTGTCAGCGGAGATCAGTCAGATCATTCTGTGCCACCACGAACGATGGGATGGACACGGTTATCCCCATGGCCTCCAGGGAGAGGGTATTCCCCTTCTGGCTCGGATCGTCGCCCTTGCGCAGACCTTTGACCATCTCACTGCGGATCCAATGGCTTCCTCTCCCCTGTCCATTGATGCAGCCCTCGACCGTATTTCCAGCCAAGCCCACACCTATTTCGATCCCAGGTTAACCAACTTATTTATTCAAGTCATCAATGAGTGCAAGCATTCCCTTCCCCCGATGGCCGTCGCGGCGACCACTGCCGAGAGCCGCAAGTCGTAACGCTGCCCGCGCGCGTGTCACCCTGATTCTTTGGCTCCTGCGATCAGCTCTGCCGCGGTTTCCCTGACCTTCTTGGTCACCGTGGCGCCTCCAAGCATCCGTGCGATTTCGCCTTCCCGTTCGAGACTGGAGAGAAGCCGAACCGACGTCATCGTCCGATTCTTGACCTGGGATTTTTCCACACACCAGTGATGGTCGGCCTGGGACGCCACTTGGGGAAGATGGGTGACACAGAGCACCTGATGAAACCGCCCCAAGTCTTTCAGCCGTTTGCCGATGGCCGCCGCGACAGCCCCTCCGACTCCCGTGTCAATTTCATCGAAAATCATGACCGGCACACGGTCTGCACCCGCAAGAGCCGACTTCAGTGCCAACATCACCCGGGACAATTCTCCTCCCGAAGCGACCCGCGAGAGCGGCCTCAACGGCTCGCCGACGTTAGTCGATAGCACAAATTCAGCGCGATCCGCCCCTTCGAGCCCATACGCCTGTTCCCCCTCACCCGTCAGCACCTGAACCGTGAATTGAGTCTGCCCCATTTTGAGCACATCCAGTTCCCGACGCACGATCTTCGTCATACGCTTGGCCGCATCCGTGCGTTTGTCCGTGAGGACCCGCGCCGTTCGAGCAACCTCCACCACCGCATCACGAATCAACCGATCATAGCGCTCAAGTTGTTCGTCGGAATGGTGAAGCCCCTCCAGCTCCGCCCGAACACACCGGTGAGTCTCCAGCACCGCCTCGACGGTGCCTCCGTATTTCTTCTTCAGCTTCTGAATCAAGGCCAGGCGATCTTCGATGGCAGCCAAGCGCATCGGATCACTGTCCAATCGATCCACATAGCCGCGGAGGGAGTCGGCCACCTCTCGCACGAGCACCTTGGCATCGGCGGCAAGCCGGCTAGTCCCTTGCATATCTGGATCGATCTGCGCCAGTTCTCCCAACGACCGTTCCACGAGTGATAAATTGGCCAAGACCCCGCCCTGCTCGCCTTGAATCCGCTCTTGCACCTCTGCGGCCAGCTCATTCAGCCGCTGCACGGATCCCAACCTCCGCCGTTCGGCCTGAAGGGCCTCTTCCTCACCAAGCATCAGCGAGGCGTCGTCCAGCTCATGCTTCTGAAACGTCAAATAATCCTCCCGCTGTGCGGCTTGCAGGACTTTACCAGCCAGCGCTTCTCGCTCCTGACGGAGTCGTGTCCATTCACTATAGGCCGTCCGATACTGTCCCCGCACCGTGTGAAGTCGCCCGAAGGCGTCGAGGGCATCGAGCTGTGTCTGAGAAGCGAGCAGCGACTGTTGATCATGTTGACCGTGAATGTCGAGGAGCGTCCCACCGAACTCTTCGAGCACATGGACCGGACTCATGACCCCGTTCAGGTACACGCGGTTCCGTCCGGATCGGGCAATGACGCGCCGGATCACAAGTTGCGGATCGTCTTTGCCGAGAATCCCCTGGTCGCGCAGTTTTCGACCGATCGGATGGTCTGATGGAATCTGGAAGGACGCCTCGAGCTGTGCCTCGTCTGCCCCGAATCTGATCTGATCACTGGATGCCCGTCCGCCGACAAGGAGCGACAGGGCGTCAATCAGCAGCGATTTCCCGGCTCCTGTCTCCCCTGTGAGTATGGTAAACCCGGCATCAGGAGTCAACGCGACCTGTTCGAGTACAGCGAAGTTGGAAATACGCAGCTCGGTCAGCATGGCTGCGGCGCGGGGTTCACGCGGTGCCGGTATGTTGGGCGAGCAGCGAATCAATCACGTCTTTGAATTGACGCTTGGGCCTGGCCCCGACAAGCTTCTCGACCGGACGGCCGTTCTTGAAGAACAGGATCGTGGGAATGCTCATCACCTGATAGCGCCCCGCCACCTCCGGGTTTTCATCCGTGTTGAGCTTCAGGACCTTAAGCTTGCCGGTATACTCCTTGGCGAGTTCATCGACAATCGGCGCCACCATCTGGCACGGTCCACACCACACCGCCCAGAAATCGACCATCACCAATTCCGAGGCCTTCATCACTTCAGTATCCCAAGACGAATCTTCCACTTTCAAGGTATCACCAGCCACGTCGACTCCCTCCTATTAAAAGATCTCACACGCACACGTGCGGGCATCGTACTCCAGCCCAGTTTTTGCTGTCAATTGCGCCTGCCGCGAATACACCGGCATTGGTTCACAACTGCCTCTATCGACCTCCGGTCGTTGCACCATCAGCCTGCGGCACCTGTTCGATACGGCCGTAGGGTCCTCCGGGGGTATACCACGGTAACCCGCGTTCACCCCAGAGCAACGGGGACAGGATACCACGCATCATGGCAGTGCCGGTATTTTCCGTCCATCCCACCCCTGTCAGGCTGAGCATGAAGTTAAACTGTTGACGATCGGGGAACTGCAAATAGTGGAATCCGGCCGACCAGCACTTGCAGGGATTTTGATAGAGGGCCACAACGTCGTACTCCGGACTCCGTCCATGTTTCACGTCGTAGTAGCCTTTGGCTCCGACCGTCCAACCCCACGGTGTGCGGAAGGCTCCACCCATTGTCAGGAACAGAATCTCGTCCGTCGGCGCATAGACTTCATTGAAGGAAATGGGATTCCAGACATCCCCGCGTCTGACGCGATTGCCGTCACGGGAGTACCGCTGACCCACATCAATGTACCAGTTGCTGCCTTCTTGTAGGCGAAGGTCGGCGTTCGCTTGACTCACGACTCCCTGATAGGGATCGAAAAAAGCGTCGACGGTCAGGTACTGATTGATCGGCGGCCGGCGGCCGCCGCTGATATCCCCGGCTCCACGCCCGAACCCGGCAGCGTCCAATTGAGACCGGACGGCATGCGGGTGTTGATTGCCGATGACCGCTCGCAGCCAGAGGTCGGAAAATTTTCTGCCTTGAATGTCGACTGTGGCCGGCTGAAGAGGCTGGGTGACCGACCCCAGCAGCGGATCGATTCCGGGAGCAAAGTCCCGCGCGCGTGTCTGCACTGCCCCTACGTGATAGCTCTGTGCCACGGTCAGATCGAGCCAATTGAACGACCGGTCCCGTCCCTGTTCCAGGATACGGCTGCGTAACGCATAAGTCAGAAGATTCTTCCTCGGCAGATCGTCGACCTGATCGATCAGCGTCAGTTTCGATTGGTCCGTTCCAGGCACGTACTCATACATGGCGGACGGTTCGATCGTGTGCAGAAATCCGCCGTTGCGGTCGAGCCCGAACCGGCGCGTCAACTTGGACATCACTTCGACTCCGACCCAGAATGTTTCGCGATGTTGGGTCGCGGTCGTTTCAGCCCCTCGGCTGTAATACACCTCACGGAACTTGGCTTGCGGCCTGATGCCGAGAATATGCCCCAACTCGATCACGTCGGTCGTGATACCGGGAACCACGTCGGCCCGGTTGAGCGTAAAACCCTGTTCCCGGTAAAAGTTGACGAAATTCCCTTCCATTCCAACCCGCAGAGGGGAATTCAGTAACGAAGTATCGGGCAGGTTATACCCGACTTCAGGAAGCCGCTGAAAAGTATCCTTTCCCCCGGCCTGCAACGGCTGGAGATAGCGCCCCAGCAGGTAAAGATTCCCGTACGGCAACTGCTGGGTCGCTAATAAGTTAGACTCGTTGCTGGGCGACGCGCGCAACGTCCCGGAATTACTGAGTTGCTGGAAATAGTTGGGATCGGTGACGAAGTTGACGTTGGTTCGAAGCAGAAGGGTGTCGGTGAAGAATTGCGTATGGCTGCCCGTAAACGTCGCGCGCGCTCTCTTGGCATCCTCCGCCGTACTGCTCACCCCCGCGACGTTGGGTAGCTCCGTCTGCTGGAGATAGCCTACATGCCACTGTCCCCGCGAGCGCCGGTCTAAGACATATCGATAATCGAAATCCGACCCATAGCCCAACTGGCTGTAGTACTTCGGCGCAATAGTCAAATCTTGGCTCGGATTGATGGCCCAAAAAAAACTGCTTTGGGCGGAGATGCCGAATCGGTTATCGTACGAGATGACTGGCATCAGGAACCCGGTCTTTCGCTTGGCCATGGGATACGTCAGCGCAGGCAAAGGAAGGACCGGCACATCGTTCACACAGAACCACGCCTTTTTAAATGCCATGGTATCGCCGAAAATAACATCGGCATCCTCGAATCGCAGACGCCAGGCCGGCACTTCCCCGTCCTGTGCATCGCAGTTCGTAAAACTTCCGCTCTTGACTCTATAGTGATATTCCGAAAATCGCTGCAAGAGCCGGCCCGACACCAACGAATTCGTGGAGGGGGCAAACAGCTGTCCCTGGGTCACCACACCGGCCTCGGTATTCACGTTCAGTTCAAGCCGTTCCGCGGTGACATCCGTCTTGGGATCCGTCAAATGCACGTGGCCGGTCGCGGTCACAACTCCCGGCAACGCTTGTATCGTGACATGGTCCGCCGTGAGCGTGAGGGACCCTTGGCGCACCACGACGGATCCGTCGGCTTCATACAGTTCTTGATCTTTTCGATAGTCCAAGCGGGCAGCCGTGATCTCCAGAGGCGCAGAGCCGGACGAGGAATTTCCGGCAGACTTCTGAATTTCAGCGGCCCAAAGGGAAAACCCTGGAAGGGAGAGAACTAGGCCCCACGCAAGCACAAACTGCCGACAGATCCGCCACCAAGGATCTGTCATGCTAACCCCTAATCAACGAGAGCCCACAGCCACGCACCGCGGCCTTGATGTCGCCGAGTAACATGAGCGACCCGGCCACACAGATGAGGTCGCCGGAAGAGGCCCGTTCCTTCGCCGACTGTAATGCTTCGGCAGGCAGCGGCACCTCAGACACCGGCTTGGGCCATTCCGTCAGTGATTGGCGCAGCTCGCCGACGGTCGCGGACCGGGCAAGACCGGCTTGCGTGAGCACGATTTCGGAGACCAGCGGCAGCAGCGGTGCGATGAATGCGCGATGATCTTTATCCCGCATCATGCCCCACACAAGAATGACACGCGCGTGTGGATGACCGGCGAGAAAATCTTCCAGATAGCGGCTCAACGCCACGGACGCGGCAGGGTTATGGGCCCCGTCCAGAAGAACCCGCGGAGCATCTTCAAGAACCTCCAGCCGCCCTTCCCACACCACCGAGCGCAGTCCTTCACGGACGGCCGCCTCGTCGACCGACACGCCCCCGTGGACGGCCGCCTCGAGTAACGCGATGGCGCACGCGGCATTATCCAATTGATGCCGCCCGACAAGCCCGCATCGAAGTCCCTCAACCACCCTTCCCTGTCCCCGATAGGTAAACCGATCACTGCTCCCGTCGACGACGAACTCCGATCCCAGCTGCCACACCGGAGCGGCTCTCTCGGCTGCGACCCGCCTCATCACTGTACCGGCCTCAGGCCCCATCCGCCCGATCACTACGGGCACCCCCGGTTTGATGATCCCTGCTTTTTCAAAAGCGATGGCCTCTTCGGTCGTCCCCAAATATTCCTGATGATCCAAGGCGATGGTCGTAATGGCGCACGCGATCGGGGCGACGACGTTGGTCGCATCAAACCGCCCTCCCATCCCGACCTCCAGCACCGCGAGATCGACGTGCGAGTCCGCAAAGTAAAGCATCGCAAGCGCCGTTGTCATCTCGAAAAAGGTCAGGCTCAGTTCCGGCTGAACGGCGGCGCGCAATCGGCCGACCAGGTCGGCCAAGCGCGCTTCCGGGATCATGTCGCCGTTGATGCGAATGCGCTCGCGGAACTCGACCAAATGCGGGGAGGTATACAGGCCGACCCGTAACCCGGAGGCACGCAGCATCGCCGCCGCCATGGCAACCGTCGATCCCTTGCCGTTGGTCCCGCCGACGTGCAGGACCCGCAGCCGGCGCTCCGGATGACCAATCGCCTCCAGCAGCGCCTGCATCGGCTCCAGGCCGAGTTTGATCCCATGCTTCTGGAGACCATAGAGATATTCAATGGCGGCGGGAGAGGTCATCGACCAACCGGGGGGACGAGAAACGGCTAAAAATGGGAGACGAGAGTGCTGACCGTCTCTTTGAGCTGCTTGCGTTCGACGATCATGTCGATCATGCCGTGCTCCAGAAGAAATTCCGCGCGCTGAAACTGATCCGGCAGTTGCTGCTTAATCGTCTGTTCGATGACCCGGGGACCGGCAAAACCGATCAGCGCCTTCGGTTCTGCAATGATCACATCGCCCAACATTGCCACACTGGCCGTGACGCCACCGAAGGTCGGATCCGCCAGAATCGAAATGAACGGCAGCTTCGCCTCGCCCAATTTGGCCACGGCCGCCGACGTTTTGGCCATTTGCATCAGCGAGAGAATCCCCTCCTGCATCCGCGCGCCACCGGACGCCGTGACCAAAATAACCGGCACCTTCAGGTCCAACGCCCGATCGATGGCGCGGCAGAGCTTCTCTCCCACGACCGACCCCATGCTGCCGCCCATAAAGCTGAAATCGAAGACGCACAGCACGACACGGTTTCCGTTGACCAATCCCTCGCCGATCACCAAAGCATCCTTGCGGCCGGTCTTTTCCTGTTGTGCCTTCACCCGTTCGGGGTACGATTTGGTATCGTGAAACGTCAACGGGTCTTGCGCTTGCAGGTCGATATCCCATTCCTTGAAGGAGCCCAAATCGACGAGGAGCCCGATCCGCTCCATCACGGAAATCGGGAAATGATACTCGCACTTGGGACAGACCTTGTTATTGCGGTCGACTTCCTTACGATACACGATTTCCCGGCAGTGATTGCACTTCAGCCACATGCCCTCGCTGCCTTTTGAGCGTGGAGGCGCCGGTGTCTCAACCGCTTTGTCTTTTTTGAACCACGCCATGGTTCTGTCCCTCAGTCAATCGTGAGCAGCCTCACTGCCTGTCGCCATCGGCGGAGAATAGCACAGCCGTGCGCCTGACGCACGTGCAAACCGGACTCCATGCAGCATGGAGGCGTCACGCACTGGCCCGCTTATGACCAGGCCAGCCTGGCGAGCATCCAGATCCCGATACAGACACTGGCAACGCCGGCACAGCCTTGCAATCCCATAAACAGACGCCGGCTGGCCGCGAGTGAATACACCAGCGGCAGAC
>JAYWIP010000157.1:0-7723 GCA_039794465.1 Nitrospira sp. | reverse complement strand
TCTCTCAAGGTCTCTTTGAAGGAGTCAAACCCATGATGGTCATTCGCGATCACCTCATCCGGCACCCGGACCGTTGCACCCACCAAGCCGTCTGCGTACCCATCTGCCCCACCAGCGCCTGGCTCTCCACCCCCCCGTACAAGTTCGATCCGTCACGCTGCCTTGAAAGCTGCCGTCTCTGCCTAGATGCATGCCCTTCGCAAGCCATCTATGGAGTCTTCAAGAAGGGCGACAAACTGCTGGAACCGCAGAAAAAATAGAGTGGCCTGTGCCTGGACAAGGATACGCCGTCCGCGCATCGTCCTTACAGGGATTGGCTCATACTCTCTGCATCTCCAGAGTTCGCCGCAGAACGAAGAGAGAGTTGGCCGGTGCAACTGAAGGCTAGGGCTGGAAGACTTTCCCTGCTTGAAGCGACCGAGCGCCGTTGACCGTTATATGCTTTGCCGCCGCTTGGCGACGAAAACTTGCCACACCACCGCTTCGCAAGGCGTGGCTTCGAACATTCGTCACCACTGCCTGCTGCAGCCTCTTTGGCTCAGCGAGAACGATCACCCAACGACGCTCTGATTACGCGTCGGAAACCTCCCAGCCCTGGCTCCCTTCAGAAGCCAGCCGCGGGGACGGGTCGCGTGACGGGACCCTGCGTAGGTGCTATAAAAGAGCGTGGCTACGGTCTGCAAGATATGACAACAAAGATAAAACTGTTCTTCGATCCTGTTGGCAACACCTTAACGGTGTGGTTCGGAGACCCGGATCAGGAACATATCTGCGAAGAAACCGGTAATGATGTCATCTTGATGAAAGACCGCGCCAGACACATCATTGGATTTGAAAAACTGAATTTCATTCCCATTGGAACTGACATGCCTCTTGTGAGCTTTGAAACCGTAGCGCCTCCTTCACGGCAAAATAGCGCGCACATAGTGTAGAGATGTGATGACGAGATAGTTTATATTAACTGCATTGCGGGCGCTGCTGTGGAGGCAGCACAAAGATATGGGACATTCGGCTCAATCGAGTTTTGGAGGCTCGGCTGACTTGGGGAATGTCCCGTATCACCGCAATTTCAATTATCCTCTCTCTTGAGAGATCATTCTCTCGACACTCCGCTGGCCCTCAAGAGTTAGCTTGTATTTTTTCCTAGCCTGTTTAGAAGTTCCTGATTTCTTCGTCTGGACTACCAATGCTGGCTTCCGACCCATCAACGTATCTAGAGCCGACGTTATGTTTGAGATCCCATGCCCTAGATGCTTGAGCTCCTTGTTGAGCGTAAACCCATCTAGGTCCGAAGATCCCTGTATGATTTGGAACCAGTAACCAACAACGAGCGCCTTGTCAGCCTCTTGAGTTGGAGACACAGCAGTGAAGAAATCGGCGAGTGTTGGATACTTCGCTTTCAGATCTGATCCAACTTCAGGAACCATTATCCCTGTGCCACGTTCACCATGTCCAACTGAAACAACGGTTTTCGACCGAAAAGCGTCGTTCGCCCAATGCAAAACTCTCCGCACTGCGGGATCATCAAGCTTTGCCAGTGCGTCTGCAATAGCTTTCATCGCATCGAGCTCACGAGCCGGATCTACCTGAGCCTCAATACTCATAACTACCCCCTCTTCAACGATGTCATAATTCATGAGTTAATATTTCGACACTTCACGAGTGCATATTACTTCATGTCATAACCAGTGTCAAGAAGCGCCCGGGCCGTATAACGCAACTCGCCCAGAAATTATGACCTGAAGAGCACGCGGGCACACGGGTGATGTGGGGTCATCGGTTTCGCTTCAGGCGGAACTCACTACTCAAGGCGCAGAAGCCGAGCGGCGTGGTGAACGGTGAGGACATGGATCTCGCTATGAATGAGTCGATAGACGATTCGGTACGAGCCTTGGATGACTTCCCTAACGGCAGGGTCATTGACCTCTGGAACGATGCGTCCGGATTGAGGAAATGTGGCTAGCCGTTCGACTGCAGCGATCAGTTGTTGCCCGACCAGTTGCGCGTAGTGGGGGGAGTCTTTCTCGATGAACCGTTGAATGGTCTGAATATCTTCAATCGCCCGGCGGGTCCAGACCAGCGGAGTCATTTGAAGAGTTGACGAACGGCATCGGCATGGGGAACTGTCTCTCCTGCATCGGACTGACGGAGCCCCTCTTCGACTTTTGCCAGGAAACAGAGCCGCTCGATCGCGTCCTCAAACGTGGCGCTCTCAGGAAGTTCTTTGACAACCTGCAGGATCTTTTGCTTAACCGTATCGGTAGCCATGGTGTAGCACCTCCCGCGACTCGCACTCTAAGACACTTCACCCTTGGCGTCAACTTACCCTGACAACCTACCGCACAAGCGTCCCGAAGGCGGCGAAGAGTTGCCCAGTCAGGTATCGGGTGGCCTCCGGATCACCGGACCCCTTCCGGCGCATGTGGTCGTTGAGGACACGCCCCTCGGCGGTTTTATGGATGCCGGGGTGTCGGAGATTCATCCGATAGCGTTCGACCCCCGCTGACACCCAACTCACGAAGATCACCGTCCCGTCGCGCTCGACCGTCTCGACAATTCCGACATGCGTCAGCGGATCGTTGGGTAACCCGTCGCGATTGAAGTCCCACGTGTTGTGGAAAAAGACGAGGTCCCCAGGATGAACGGTCGGACCGTAGTGAATTCGTCCATGCTCAACGACATGCGTATAGATGCGCCCCACTCCATTGCCGCCATCCAACTCGCCCAGTCCGTCATACAGGTCAACCCGCTGACTGGCATACACACCTCGAACGAGGCCTGAGCAATCAGAACCATAGCGCCGGCCTCCGACTTCGATGCGAGACCGACCAACGAGTCCGCCGGCTGTCTGCGCCAACGCGGTTTGCTTCGACTCCCCGTTAACCAGCACACAACAGACCACTCCCCGTGGGCCGGTGGTGAGCGTCATCATACCGACTTCCTCTTGTACCGGTTGACGCCCTGCCGTCATACAACCTTGCAGCGCCACCGCGACGAGTACCGCCAGAAGATTTATCGAAAGGGAGCGCCTATGGCCGAAGGAGTCCGTCACACTTCAGTATATCGTCTCACCACCCCCGAGGCTCCAGCTGGTTGGTTCGTATTTCTTTGTATTGACTGGCCGCGATCTCCGCTTACTGGAAATTCAGCCTGGCCCCTCCTCCTGTCTCAGCCTGCCCCCTCCTGTCTTGATCGTCGACAGAGCACGCACCATTTGCTACCTTGAAGTCACACCGGCACTGACCCAAGTGCCGGACATCAAAGAGGGTTTCGAGGTCGCCCGTTCCTTGGTGACAGCGGGCGAAGGTGAAACAGGGTACGGTTGAGCCCAGACCAGGCGCCTGATGTTTCCTGAACCTCAACCGTAGTTTCAATTCTGGGGGCACTGATGGCTCATTACGACTTACTGGTCATCGGCACAGGACCCGCCGGTCAAAAGGCCGCGGTGCAGGCAGCCAAGCTCGGCAAGAAAGTGGGGCTGATCGAGCGGAGGGAAGTCGTCGGAGGCGTCTGCATCAACACCGGCACGATTCCGAGCAAAGCCCTGCGCGAAGCCGTGCTCTATTTCTCCGGCATTCCACAGCGCAGCATTTATGGCACCCCTTACCGACTCAAGGAAAAGGTGACAATCGGGGAACTCGCCCTCCACGCCAATTACGTCATCAAGAACGAGATCAAGATCGTGCTCGATCAGATGGCCAGGAACCGGGTCGATATGATTTTCGGATCAGCCAGTTTTCTCGATCCGCACCGTCTCCTCATCCGACACCGGAGCGGCCCGATCGAACATACGGCCGATTTCATTGTCATTGCCGTCGGCTCAGAACCAAGCCGCCCGCCCGAGATCCCGTTCGACGATACCTCGGTCATCGATACGGACGGGCTCCTGACCTTAAAACATCTTCCCTCCTCCATTGTCATCGTCGGAGGCGGGGTCATCGGCACAGAGTACGCCTCCATGCTCGCCGCGCTGGGAGTTCCCACAACCCTCATCGACAAACGCCCTCGTTTGTTGGAGTTTGCCGATGCCGAGATCATCGACAGGCTCCAGCAACAGATGAAAGAACTGGGCGTCACTCTGTATCATGACGAAGAAGTCCTCTCGATCAAGAGGGGACCAGACAATTCGATTGATGTCGGTTTGCAACACGCCAAGCCGATCCAGGCATCCACGCTCATGTATGCGATCGGCCGGGTTGGCGCGACCAAGGGGCTCAACCTGGCAGCGGCGGGATTGAAACCGGATGCTCGGGGTCGCCTGAGGGTCAACGAACACTTTCAGACTGCGGTTCCGCATATCTATGCGGCCGGCGACGTCATCGGCTTTCCGGCCCTCGCCGCGACCTCAATGCAGCAAGGCCGCCACGCCGCCTGCGATGCCTTCGGCCATCCGGATCGCATCGACACTTCGTTATTGCCCTACGGCATTTACTCCATTCCGCAAATCTCCATGGTGGGACGGAACGAGCAAGAACTCACTCAAGCCGGGATTCCGTATGCAGTCGGCATTGCCCGCTACAAAGAAATCGCCCGTGGGCTGCTGATGGGCGACGAAACCGGCATGCTCAAGCTCTTGTTTCACCGGCGGACACATGAAGTGCTCGGCGTCCATATCATCGGAGAAGGCGCGACGGAGCTGATCCACATCGGTCAGGCTATCATGGCGCATCGTAGTCGTATCCACTATTTCATCGACACGGTCTTCAACTATCCGACGCTGGCAGAATGCTACAAAGTCGCCGCGCTGGACGGCATCAATCGCTTGCCAAGACCCTGGGCCCCATACCAATAAGGTCCTGACGTGTCCCGCCAAACGCGGGGCTGTGGGCGCTGGTTGTTGAATCGAAACTCACCGCAAGGACATCCAAACCAGCAATTTCTGAAACCCTGGGCATGTCTTTCTCGAACCATCTCAGCTGACCGGAGTAAAACGGCTGCGTAGCGCTACAATTTTTGCCTGGCCTTCGCCAACGCCATCGCCATGGCGCCGATCGGCTGGGGCGCTCGTGCCGCCGCTTGGCCGGATGCCGACGGCCCATGCCCGCGTGAGTCGTGGGCTGCCACACTCCCGGACTGTATTGGAGCAACTGGACGTCCCGCTGCATCATCGATCCGCATCGTCAGCGAGATGCGCTGGCGCTTCAGATCCACATCAAGCACCTTCACCTTGACGACCTGCCCCGGCTTGACCACCTCATGCGGGTCTTTCACAAACTTATTCGCCAGCACCGATACATGCACGAGCCCGTCCTGATGCACGCCGACATCGACAAACGCGCCGAACGCCGCCACATTCGTCACCACGCCCTCCAGGACCATGCCGGGTTGCAAATCACTCAAAGATTCAACCCCCTCCCGGAAGGTCGCCGTCTTGAATTCGGGACGCGGGTCCCGGCCCGGCTTTTCGAGCTCCGTGAGAATATCCCGCACCGTCGGCACCCCGAACTTCTCATCGGTAAAGTCGGCGGGCGACAACCCTTTCAAGACAGTCGGCTGGCGCATCACCTCGGTAATCCCTCTCCCTAGCCGGGTCAAAATCCGTTCAACGACCGGATAGGCCTCCGGATGAACGGCGGAGCGATCCAAGGGATTGTCGCCATCGGGAATGCGCAGAAAACCCGCCGCCTGCTCAAAGGTCTTCTCGCCGAGACGGGGCACGTTCCTGATCGCAGTCCGGTTTGGAAACGGCCCATAGGCATCCCGATAATCTACAATATTTTTGGCCAACGCCTTATTCAGGCCCGACACCCGCTCTAACAAGGGTGCCGAAGCGGTATTCACGTTCACACCGACGGCGTTGACACAATCTTCGACCGTGGCATCGAGCGACCGGGCCAAGGCCCGCTGGTTCACGTCATGCTGATATTGGCCGACTCCGATTGCCTTCGGCTCGATCTTGACCAGTTCGGCCAGAGGGTCCTGCAATCGCCTGGCAATGGACACAGCACCCCGTAAGCTGACGTCCAGCTCAGGGAATTCCGCCGAGGCAAACGCCGACGCCGAATAGACCGACGCCCCCGCTTCACTGACCACAAGTTTTGCCACCTTCTGCTCGGGTTTGTGAACCGCGACCAACTTGATCGCCTCGACCACCAGCCTGTCCGTCTCGCGGCTCGCCGTCCCGTTGCCGATCGAAATCAATTCCACGCCATGTTGAATGACAAGCCGTACCAGCGTTTCCAGCGAACCCTGCCAGTCGTTGCGGGGCTGGTGCGGATAGATGGTCGCCGTGTCCAACAATTTGCCCGTCGCATCGACCACGGCCACTTTGCAGCCGGTGCGAATGCCGGGGTCCAGGCCGAGCACGGCCTTGGGACCGGCCGGCGCCGCCAACAACAGCTCATGAAGATTGCGGGCAAAAATCTTGATCGCCTCGGCTTCGGCCGCTTCCCGCAGTTGCACCAGCAGTTCAATACTGAGCTGCGAATGCATCTTCACGCGCCACGTCCAGTCGCACACACCGGCCAGCCACTTGTCGGCTGGCCTACCGCAGTCCCGAATTCCCGCATGAGCTGCGATCATCGATGCACAAGGATGCGGGACAACCGCGTCGAGCGTCTCTCCCAGGCCCAGCTCCAACTTCAAGACACCGAGTGTACGGCCTCGGAAGAGCGCGAGCGCCCGATGCGACGGGATGGTCTTGATCGTCTCCGCATAGGCATAATAATCGCGGAACTTCTCCCCTTCGGCCTGCTCCCTGTCTTTCATCACCGTCGAAGTCAGCACCCCCTGCTCCCACAGACGTGTCCGCAGCGCAGCCAGCAGGTCGGCCGTTTCGGCAAACCGCTCCATGAGAATGTCGCGCGCCCCTTCCAGCGCAGTCTTGGCATCCGGCACATTGACCGCCTCGATGCCGTCGGCGGCTGGGATCACACGGATGTATGTGAGCGCCTCTTGCTCAGGATTCAGCATCGGATCGGCCAACAGACGATCGGCCAAAAGTTCCAGTCCCGCCTCGCGCGCAATCTGTGCACGGGTGCGGCGCTTCGGCTTGAAGGGGAGATACAAGTCTTCCACGGCTTGTTTCGTCGCCGCCGCCTCAATGCGCTCACGCAACGCATCCGTCAGTTTTCCCTGCTCGTTAATCGAAGCCAATACCGCTGCACGCCGTGCCGCCAACTCGCGAAGATAGAGCAGGCGCTCTTCCAGAGCACGCAGCTGCGTATCGTCCAGATTGCCGGTCGCCTCCTTGCGATACCGGGCGATGAACGGAACGGTAGAGCCCTCGTCGAGCAGCGCCACCGCTGCCGCGACCTGCCGGGTCCCGGCGTTGAGTTCCGTAGCAAGAAGGGAAATGATCTTGAGCTGATCCGTGCCTGAAAGAACTTGAGTCGTTGGAGCGGTCATCTGTAAATCATGCGGAGCATGCGTACCCATTGGCGTATGTGGAGACCCCGCACGACCTACCCGCCTGCGCTGCCGACCGGTCCCCCTGGTTCGGTCATGCGCCAGGGGTCGAGGAGTTCGGCCAGCTTCTTCTCCGGCAGGACCTTTTGTTCCTTGGCCACTTGCCGGACGGTCTTCCCTGATTTATAGGCATCCTTGGCCAGTTTCGCCGCCGCTTCATAACCGATCTCCGGTGCCAAGCCCGTGCACATGGCGAGGCTCTCTTCGATCAGACTCTTGCATCGCTCTTCGTTGGCTTTGATGCCCTCGATGCACTTCGCGGCGAAATTGCTGGACGCCGTCGCCAAGAGCTCTATCGACTGGAGCAGGTTATAGG
>JAYWIP010000156.1:0-10271 GCA_039794465.1 Nitrospira sp. | reverse complement strand
GTCGGTCTTCAAGAAAAAGACGGCATCGGCGCTCCCCAAGCCGATGAACGAAGCAGGGGCCAGTTCTTCCTAGCGGGCAGGGTGTGTGCTATCGAGCTTCGACACAGTCCAACAAACTCCTTCCCAACGTATCCACATCGTACCCTCGGCCAATCAGCACAACCGCCGGATCCGGCTCGTCCAGCAGCATGATAGGCGCAGTCGCGGGTTGGCCCGGCGGTGCATATTGAAATTCCTGTAACTCCGGCTCATTCACAAATCGGAAATATCCCTTCGCCCGTTCAAGCTCTTTAGGAAGGGTCTTCAGCCAGGCGAGAAAACGGGCGCGATTGAGCGGACCCACCAGGCGGATTGTTGTGGCGATCGGATGATAGGCGGCGCGAAGGCGACTGCCGGACAGGGGGGGTGAAGCAAAGGTCACATTGGTCGGCGCCGCCGGCTTGACCGATGCCCGCGGAGCTAACAGCGCGGTGGGATCAAGGCGGGCATGCGACGTCTCCCAGAGCCGCGCATAGGGATTCAATTTGATGATCGAATCTCTGAACCCCTCCCAGTGCATCGGTACGTAGAGATCACGTTTGTTGAGGATCACCTCATCCGCGCACCGGATGGCCTGTGCCGTCACATAGGCGCTGGAGTGGCTGTCGTCCGTGGACACGGGATGAAGCAACGCGATAACCCGTTCGAGCGAAGCCAGCCGAGCCGTATAGAGATCTGTGACGGCATCGATCACTTCCGCCGGGTCGGCCAGGCCGGAACATTCCAAAATCACAACATCCGACGCATAGTCCTGCACGAGTTGGGCGAGGCCCCAGGAGAGGTCTTCCTTCGTGTCGCAGCACACGCAGCCCCCCGCGAGGTTCATGACTTGCTCGGCGAGGCTACCGGCGCGCGGGCCGTCGATGCTAATCTCACCGGCCTCGTTCATCAGCACGCCGGCCCGCTTCCCCTGCGATTTCCAATGTTCCAGTAAACGCATGAGCAGGGTTGTCTTTCCGGCGCCGAGCGAGCCGCAGAGCAGATAGAAGGGGACAGGCATGGTGTCGTCCAGTTGAGATAGCGGCTCGTCGAGAGCCGAGGGTTGTATTGTACCGAGAGAGGCGGTCGCTGGAAAGATCAATGGTGGTGCGCAAACATGCCGGCTTCGTGGTGGTGGTCGGTCAGCTTGCGGAGATCGCAATGGATGTCGTCGTGGTCGCAGCACTCGGTTTCCAGCTGGATGGTCATGTGTTTGATGCCGAAATCCACGGTAATGCGCGTTTGGATGACGTGCAGCAGGTCTAGGGAGGAGTCGGTCCGATCGATCATGACGTGGGCGGTGAGCATGACCAAGCGTGGTTCTACCGCCCAAATATGGAGATCGTGGACGTTCTTCACGCCGGGAATCGATTCAACGGTTGCCGCGACGTGTGAGGCGCTAATCGTTGGAGGCGTGGATTCCAGCAGTACGTCGAGGGATTCCTTGAACAGGGGCCACGCGCCATGTGCGATGACGCCCACGACGAGGAGGCTGATTAGTGGGTCGAGAATGTTCCAGCCTGTCAGGAGAATTGCGCCGCCGCTGAGGACGACCCCTAAGGACACCCACGCATCACCCAACATATGCCAAAAGGCGCTGCGGATGTTCAGATCATCCTTCGCGCCTCGCTGGAGTAGCAGTGCGATGCCGAGATTGGCCACGAAGCTTCCAGCCGCGATTCCCATAATCCATCCGCCGTCCACGGGTACCGTCTGCCAGAGCCTTTTCATGGCGATGAGCGTAATGCCAAGCGCGGTCAACAGGAGGATGAACGAGTTGAGAAATGCCGCAATGACACCGGCGCGGTGGTAGCCGAATGTGCGGGTTTCACTCGACGGTCGTCTGGTGATGAGGTGAGCGTAGAGCGCCAGAAACAGCGCGCCTTGATCGACGAAATTGTGACCGGCATCACTCATCAGCCCGATGCTGTCCAGAAGCAAGCCGCCGATGAATTCCCCGGCAATGATGAGGCCGTTCAAGGCCAAAGCGAGGTAGAGGCGCGAGCGCAGATGTTCGAAGGAGCCGAGTGTAGGCATGCCGTAGTGTTGCACGGCCGTTGCCCCCTGGCAAGTAGTTGGAGGAATGGATAGGGTCTTGGCGGAATGATGTGCTTTTCTTTGGACAGTCAGGCAGTCCTGATAGAATCGCATTCGGAGATTTCCTATGGGTGACATCAAACAAACTCACCTCATCTGCGATACGCCCTTGATTCCGCCTGCGGCCTCAGTCCCAAGCGAAGAGCGCCGTCCTCGACAGATTCCCTGGCGAGCGGCCCTGGCTGCCGCCTTCGTCAAACTGGCCTTGGGAATTCTGATAGGGATGTACTACCCGCAAGGAGTCTTGGAAAGCTCCGACTCTCTCGAGTACCATCAGCTTGCGATCAACCTCGCTGAGCATCAGGTGTTTTCGCAGTCTCCGGAGTTCCCGTTTGAGCCGGAGACAATCCGGACCCCCGCCTACCCGGCACTGATTTCCTGCGTGTATCAAATTGCGGGCGTTCATCCCCAGGCCATCATTCCCGTTCAGATCTTGTTGAGTACGGTGACGATGCTCGCCGGGTTTGCGATTGCGTCGCTGCTCTTCAACCCGCGAGTCGGGGCACTGACAGCGGTGTTGCTCGCCTGTGATCCTCTGTCACTCTATTATGCGCAAGTCATGCTCACCGAAACATTGTTCGGCACGTTCCTGACGCTCTCTGTGCTGTGTCTCTTATGCGCCTGCCGGTATCCTGCCTTGCGATATCCGGCCGGCGCGGGGATATGTCTGGCGCTGGCGACATTGACGCGTCCGACCGGGTACTACCTTGGGGCGGTGTTTCCGCTGATGCTCTTGTTCGTCGTGGGCCGTGCGAGGGGATGGCGACACGCGTACATCCCGGCAGTGATCCTGTTTATACTCTATGCCGTTCCGATCGGCGGTTGGCAACTCCGCAACTATGTTCAGACCGGTTCCGCAGAGTTCAGCCAAGCCAAGAACCAATATCTGTTTATCGCCCACGCCTCCGCCATTGTCGCGTTGCGTGATGGACTGTCCCTCCAGGATGCCCAGCAACGGCTCGCCCAAGAACATGCGGCTTCTTTACCCCGGCAGTTTCAGCCGTCGTCGCCTGTCGTGAGGTTGGAGAGCCAGGGGCGGTTTGCGCGGGCCGTCATGGTGGAGCATCCCGCGTTGCTGGCTTGGACGATGGTAAAAGGCTCGGCTGCGAACCTCTTTGGTCCCTCAAATCTGGCTCACTTGATCGGGGTGGATAATGTGGCGCTTCGGAACGCAGCTATGCAGGGTGAGTTCGCGCGGTTTGCGCCTCTGCATTGGGCGATAGCGTTCTCCTCCTGGATCTATGGCATCCTCTTTCTGGGCGTGCTCTACTACGGTGTTGTGGTTCTCCTGGTACGAACGGGCGTCAATCACTACGGTCTTGCGCTGCTGGTTCTCACCGCAGCGTATGTCATCGTCGTGAGCAGCGGACCGGAGGCCTATAGCCGATTCAGAGCGCCGATTATGCCGCTCTTGTGTGTCATCGCCGCGGGTGGACTGATCTCGTTCAAGGCCCCCTTGTCGACCCGCGGCGAATCTCTCCAAGCCTAGCCCGCATTATTCATGAACGCTTCTGCTGCAATCGCGGATTCGCTGCTGCGACGAGCCTTCGGCGGGCAGGCTCGCACCTCGTGCCCTCAACGTACTGTTTCAAGTACGCTTCGGGCTCTCGGCGCTCCGCGTGCCCGTCTCGCAACGCGACTGCGCGATTTCGCGACGAACTGTCATGAATAATGCGGGCTAGAAACGATGTATTGATGTGTTTGAAGGAAGCCGACGCACCATCGGAGTGGTGCGCGTGAATCGTCCGCGCATCCTAAGGTTGTGTCGGCACTTCCAGGATATGCACGCTGTTCTTAGAGAACAGGGTATTCATGTGCTTCGGTAACTGTCGGAGGCGTTGGTCGTAGCGTGGGCCATCGGGTCCGCTGAAGGCCAGAATCCCGTAGTGTTCTTGGAGGCGCTTGAACTCTCTCGTATTCAAAACGACGTGGGTAAACCCCTCCTGGCGGATTCTGTCGAGTAGCGCCTCGGGGGAAGCGGCTTCCTGGATCCACTCAAAAAGCGGATGTTGATGAAATGGATATGGTGCCAGTCCGCTGCGATCAAAATAGAACGGACGGGACTCACCAATGAACAGGAGATTTGCATCAAGGGGAAGCTGCTGTTGAACAAATTGGGCGGCTTCGTAGTGGTCGAGAATTCGTGCCGCGAAGGCTGATCTGTTCTCCTGTCCGATGGCGACCTTATTCGAGGCAAACACTTGATTGTGAGTGGTGAGAAAGCTGACGGTTCCCGCTGTGCCAACTGCTGAGAGGCCGATGAGGAGGGGCACAAGGCCTCTGTTGGGGAGCTTGAGCAGCATGACGGCGAGAATGCTCAGGCCGGTCATCAGTGCGGGGGCAAAAAACCGCGTCGTGGTCGTGGTCAGGAGCCACGCGCTCCAAGCGATCACAATAAACACTCCAGCGGCGTAAAATCGCCGCCGTGTCACCAGGTCAGACTTCACGAAGAGCGCCCACAGCGGAAGGGTCAGCATCAGACACACAGCGGACACGGCCAGCCACCCGCATTCCGACGCGGAACCGAATCGTTCCGGAGCCGATACCATGTCCAAGGGGAGGCGAAGCAGGGCCTGGAGGTTGGTGAAATCTACGTATGACGGCAAGTCACCTTGGAGGCGAGCCTGACTCGCATCATCCCAATATCGATGTCCTATCCAGCGATGACCCAGCGGGTACACAGGATTTCCGGTCATCCACCATGCTCTGCCCCACCAGGGTAATCCCATGATGCACGCAAGGAGTCCGGCCCGGATGAGTGAAGAAAGCGGCCAGCCGATCACCAGGGCGGCTAGAGCGGCAGCGATGACCCACGAGATGCCGGACAGCTTGACTGAGAGGGTCAATCCCCAAAGGAGCCCGACCGGAATCCATGCCGTGTGAGCCGAGCACCCCACAATCAATGCTGCGGACGCCAGAACGGCAAAGGTCAGGGATGTTTCTGCAAATGGAAGCGTTCCGAGAAACAGAAACGTCGAGGATGACGCGAACATGCCGGCAAGTGCCCATGCGATCCAAAGAGATGGGGCTGAGGCGGTCAGTACTTCAACCAGTGCCCAAGCGGCAATCCAGATGGCAATCCAGAACGTCACGTGCAGCGCCCGCGCGCCGATGTCTCCCGCCAGAGCCAAGCCCCAGCCGAGCAACAGATCCGAAAGGTGGGGCATGTACGTGAAGAACAGCCAGGGATTGGCGGGAATGGTTCCCGTTTTCAGCGCAGATTGCGCGATAGGGAGATGATAGGCCAGTTCGTCGTAGAAGGTGGAGGGGATCGTGGCCCAGAGCCAGACAATCGCCCACACGATCCCGATCGCCGTTCCCCCGATCGTCGTGGGTAGCGAGGGGCGAAAAGTCTGAAGAGAAGGCAGCGTTCTCCCTATGTTCAGGACGCTCCAGGCGATGGCCGGGAAGAACAGCAGGCCGGTGGTCCGGTAGAAACCGAGCTGTCCGAGGATGGTCGTGAGTAAGCCGAGGATGGCTATGCCGGTGCCAAGCCGCACGGTCAATAGCAGCATGGGCAACTGTGCGGGGGGAGGGAGCATCCACCGTTGGGTCATGCGTTCCAACAGTAGTCCTATGCCGTGTGCGGCCAGGAGAAATGAAGCGGGGATCAGCAGCAGGACCACCCGGTGTGCATCGATCAAGGCGGTGGCGATGGTGACGATGAGAACTGCAATTGAAAATGTGGACAGCGCCGAACTTCCGGAGTCGACCCGTTCCATGGAATTGCCTGAGGTCGAGAGATGGATCTGCGGGGATGACAATGGGTGCGAGTGCAATAGTTACCCTGATGATATGAGCCGAATGCGTTTGCGCGGTGCGTCGGCCATCGAACGGCTTGATGTCCGTAGCATAAACGGCGGGAGTCCGCTCTGGCCCATCGAATGTTCATAGCGCATCCCGGGGTTGGCGCCGTTGAAGGGAATCGAGAGCTTCGCTCGCACGTCAGCCTCCAGCCAGTCGCGAAGGTCGACGAGCTGTATGCTGGTCAGGCTGTCGGTATAGACGAACGCGGTGTAACTGCCCGGTGCTCCTTTGTAGTATTCGGCGACGCGGCAGTAATCGACTTCGACTCCGTGCAGTCGGTCTTGGGACTTGGGGCACGTATAGGTCCACACTCCCGGCGCTGTTTCCTGTGCTTCGTCGAAGTACGGCGTGCCCGGATAAGTCGTGATCACTGTGGCATCGAAATCATCCGGCCGTACCTCGACAAGCCAGTCGCGCGTCGCACGAATGGTCTCCTCGGATTCTCCCGGATGCCCCAATGACATGAGAGCCTTGACCTTTAAGTTGTGCCGCCGAGCGATCTCCATGCAGCGGGTATTGTCGTCACGGGTGGCTTTCTTTTGAATGTTGTCGAGTATCCGGGGATGGCCCGATTCGAATCCGACGAGTATCCACCGGAAACCGGCTTCATACATCGCGCTGGCTTGCTCGTCCGTGAACAGCTCGGCCTTGATAAACCCGCGGAGGCGAAATTCCACGCCAAGCCGACGTTGAGTCTCGGTGATGAGATGCATCAGCGAGACCACCTTTGGATTGACGTTGAGTTCGTCGTCATACAGCATGAATCCGGTGACACCGTACGTTTTGTGGAGATGGACCATTTCGTCGACGATGTGCTGGGCCGACCGTGTTCGAACTCTTCGAAGAAACGGGCTCATTCTGCCCCCGCAAAAGCCGCAGCCGAACGGACACCCAAGTTGGGCGATCATCGACAGCGCGCGCGTTTCGTCGATGCTGTATCGGTACGTCGAGACGTCGATCAGGTGGCGCGCCGGGAACGGCAGTTCCTCGATGGCGGCGTCGTTCAAAAACAAGGAGGACTTCGGGTCGTCGCCGTCCACAATGGCCGGCGGGCGATCAGATAATGCGTCGAAGACGGCCATTTCGCCGTCACCGGTCACGAGTACGTCGAACATCGCGTTCAACTGCTTGATGGATCGGGCGGCGCGGCCGATGACGCTTCGTTTTCGTTCATGTTTGACGGCGGCATACACCAGCGTGACGTGCGGCCCTCCGAGGATGATCCTGGCGGAAGGCCGGATCCGTCGAATGGTTTCATGAATTTTGGTGGTGGCCGGCATTTGCGGGGTGGTTGCGGTGATGCCGAAACATTGTGCCGTGCTCGACTGAAGGTGGGCGGATAACGCGTCTTCGTAATTCGACACGCCGGAGAGGTCCAGCATTTCCACGGCGATCCCATCCTGCTCGAGAACCGCCGCCACCTTCAGGATCCCGAGGGACATGAACACTCGCTCGTCAAGGAGAAACAGTGAAGGAGGGATGATGAGGCATATGCGACGGATCATGAGAACACCCAGTTGCTCGATGCCTGAAATCTCCGCATCTATGCTGCTTCCTTCTGCGCGGTCACGGCGCGGCTGGATTCGATGCGAGCGAATCGCCACTTGACAATGGTCAACAGCATCGTCAGTCCGTGGCGCCAGGTAATTTTCTTCCCTTGCGCGTAGGTGCGGGGGAGATAGTGGATGGGCACTTCTTCGACGCGGACACCCTTGCGCAGAAGTTTACAGATCAATTCGTTGTCGAATTCAAATCCTGCCGCTCGCACCGGTGTCTCGAGCAGCACCGAACGAGTAAACGCCTTATAGCAGCCCTCATAATCGGTGAAGCGCCGGCGGTAGAGGAAATTGGTCGCCCAGATGATCAGGAGATTGCCGATGTAGTGGGTGAAATAAGGAGACTTCCGCTTGCCCCAAAACACGGGACGTTCGTGTAGAAAGCGCGATCCCATGACGACATCGCAGCGTTTCTTGATGAGGGGCTCGATCACAGCCGGGTAGTCTTCCGGCATGTATTCAAGGTCCGCATCTTGAAAGATGATGATGTCGCCGGACGCCATAGCGATGCCGGTGCTGAGCGCCGCGCCCTTCCCTTTGTTCGTCTGATGGCTCGCCGTGACGATATTCCGCAGAGCTTTCAATACGTCGCGGGTTCGATCCTTGGAGGCGTCATCGATGACGATGATTTCTTTCTGAATCCCTCTGAGGGGGACCGCCTCCACCCGTCGAACCACGTCGGCGATGGTGTCTTCTTCGTTATAGGCGGGAATGATGATGGACAGTTTCATGGCAATGGCCTTGATGATGACCCTATGACCGGATCGTGTTGTGAACATTACGCGCAACGCCGCTAATGTCAAAGAAATCCGTTGTTTCGCCTGCAACGGTGGAGAGGTAATGTGTAAACGCAGTGCGGATTAGTGACGGTTGAGGCGCCGCCGTTCGCTGAGCACGGAGAACGGTGCTTCGGCGACACCGAAATTTCCGCCGGCTGGGTCCGCGGCAATGACCCGGAGTGTGATGCCGTCCGGGGCATCTTTGGGGAGCGGGACGAAAAACGGGGCTTCAAACTCGGCGTTCCGTCCGTTGTAGAACATCTGTAACCGTTCGTGGACGCGGTTTCCGATCAGCACTTCGCCAAAGATGCGGATCTTTCTGGAGTCCCAGTCGCCGTGCGGCCGCACCAATGAGCCGGACAACGTACGGACCGATGCTCGCAAGATGACGTCGTCCCGAGCGATGAGAGGCGCACCTGGCGTCGGGTGCTCGATCTGGACGATGTATCCATATAAGGCGAGCACGATACCGTCGTTGGTCATATCCTGTCCGGGAATGAGCCAGACACGCTGGCTTGATCGTTGGGCCGCTGTGGGATAGGCCAAGGGACCTTCTGCGGCAATGTCCACGAGCGTGGGGTGAGAGAGAGGTAGGGTCGTGGTAAACGAGGCGGAGGCACGGGTGCTGTACTGCGGCTCGTCCATCATGCGAGGGGTGCGCATGATTTGATTCTGGTCGCCGGCCTCGCCGTGCTGTATTCCGGTTGCGAGGACCTCCCCGCTGGCCACGTCGGTAATCGTCACGCGGGCGCCGCCGACTTCCCGGCCCAACACCATCGATCCGTGAGCCACGACCCGCACGATGATCCTGGTCGGCTGTGGCTCGTTCAGTTGTAAGGGGAGCGGAGGGTCCAAGGCAACGGGGCCGGCAAGGCCATGGGGAGTGTTGCAGAAAAAGAGGGAGAGCAGGACCAAGAGCAGCGTCTTGCCGGACGGAGTCATTTCACTTTCGTGCCGGGATCGACTTCCTCGATAATGGTGGCGAGGCCTCGCACCTCGCTGTCACCGGCGGCTAAAACCATCCCTTGCGATTCGATCCCCATGAGTTTCGCCGGCTTCAAGTTGGCCACGATGACGATGGTCTTGCCGACCAGCATGTCCGGTTCGTACTTCTTGCCGATGCCTGCGACGATCTGCCGCTGCTCCGTGCCGAGCGACACTTGCAGCTTGAGCAACTTTTCCGATTTCGGCACGCGCTCCGCGCTGATGACTTTCGCCGTCTTCAGCTGAACCTTCATGAACTCGTCGATGGTGATCTGAGCGGGGGCTACCTGTGCAGGGGCGGCGGGCGCTACAGTGGCTGTCGGTGCCGAGGCAGCAGGAATCGGTTGCGGAGTCGCTGGTGTGTCACTCACGGGTTTGGCTCCTTGTGGTTTTGATTCGATACGGGGGAAGAGGGAGGTACCTTTGCGGATTACTGTGCCCCCTTTCACGTCGCCCCAGCTCAAAAGAGATCGCAGTAGGGTGGTGTTGAAATCGAGCGAAAGCCCGAGTTGAGTGCATATGGATTGCGCACTCGTGGGCATAAAAGGAGATATTGCAAGTGCTAAGCAACGCAGTGTTTCAGCCATATAGTAAAGGACTGTATTGAGTTGGTCTGCGTCACTTTCATTCTTGGCAAGATTCCATGGGGCAGTCTTATCTACATACTGGTTCGCAATTTGAACGACCTGCCAAATAGCCTCGAGTGCTCGGCTAAACTCCAATTGCTCGAGATGTCGAGGTAATGTTTCGTTTAGAAGCGTAACCGTTGCTTGTTGAAGGTCCCGCTCCGCCGCTCGGGATTTTCCAGTTTGCGGAATCTGGTTAGACCGATTCTTCTCGATCAGTGTCAAAGTTCGGCTTAAGAGATTCCCTAAACCATTGGCAAGATCGCTGTTTACACGGGTCACCATAGCTGATTGGGAAAAGTCACCGTCCTGTCCGAATGGGACTTCGCGCAACAGGAAATACCGGAAGGCATCGGCGCCGAACTCATCGACCATCTTGTTCGGATCGACCACGTTACCGCGGC
>JAYWIP010000155.1:0-11577 GCA_039794465.1 Nitrospira sp. | reverse complement strand
TCGGCACCTTCGCCCGTACCAAGTCCCACAAGGCGACTCCATGAACCGGACATTGCTATTGTGGCAGGAAGCGGACATTTCTAAAGTGGGTGGACACGCGCTACTCCTTCCCTTGACTTGCTGCCGGATCTTCGTATAGCCTGCCGAGTGGCCATGGTCAGGTCTTTGACCTCATTGTTCGGACTTTTTGAGGTGTTTCATGTTCGGTTCATTTGGATGGATGGAATTGATGCTGATCTTGGTCATTGTTTTGATCATTTTCGGCGCAGGCAAACTCCCTCAATTGGGTGAAGGCCTAGGGAAAGCCATCAAAGGGTTTAAGAAAACGGTTCATGAGGCTGATGCCATCGATGTCACGCCGGCGGACCAACCTCAACCAGCCCAGGCCACCACATCCGCTCAGGTCACTGCACAACCGGGAACGACGCCCCCATCTGCCGCGCAACCCGCGCCATCCGGGCAAGTGAAACAAGGGTAATGCCCTGTACGCTGCGTGACGAATCGGGCATGTAACATTGCCTCTGTCACGCGCACAAACCGGTTGCACACTATGTTTGGATTGGGAGCTGGTGAAATCCTCATCATTCTGGTGATCGCATTTCTTCTGTTTGGACCCAAACAGTTGCCGGAAGTAGGACGACAGGTCGGAAAGGCTTTCAAAGGATTCAAAGATGCTGCAGAAGATCTCCGAAAAACCGTTGAGCCTGAACTCAATATGATTCAGCAAGAAGTCAAGATGGCCGAACAAGATTTCCAAGCTTCCATGAAGGAAACGGAAGAAGAAATCAATGCCGCAACCAACCAGACCGAAGACAAGTCCAGCAGCCAGCCCGGCCAGGTTTGATCGGGACTTGTAACTCTTTTCGCAGACGAGGAAACCGGCAGCTGTCGGGAAGTCCTGTTATGCGACCTTCCTGGTTTCGTTGATTCTCCCAGCCAAGGACAGAAACTGTGGACGCTGACCCACAGTTTAGAAAAGCCTTTTCATCATCTAACTCCAGCTCACTCGGGATCCTCCAGGTCCCTTGACCCAAGAGTTACGCAAAACAGAACTGTGGCTGAAAGAGGTCTGAGTTGGAGAGGATTGAGGCCGAGATCTTCTACTGGTTGAAGGAACAGTGTGGCGCACGGCGCCTGATGGAGTAACTGGGGCCACCGTCTGCAGAATTCCTCCGGCAGACGGTGGCCCAGCGGCGAAACCGTTAGCGCATGATGGCAGTGCCCTTCTTGTTCCAGTAATAGTAGATGGACGCATTGGGATAGATGGCGTCGAGATCGTTCTGACCGGCGAGCGTAAACAAACAACCAGCCGCGGCCACCAACGAGCCACCAGGGCCGTGGAAGAGCGTATACTGGATGGACGGCTCGATACCAATCAGGTGATAATTTACGGGCTTGACCGTGCCTCTCAGCTTATCATCAAGGGAATGCCCGTCTGCCCGCCATGACAAACCATGGACTGAGAGGAACTCTAGGGCAAAGCCCAGCCCCCGCTTGTCGTCGGCGATCCATTCTGCGATGGCCCGGGTGTTGATGATATCACCATTGTAAGTGGTAGTGCCCGCTGTGCTGCCGGGGACGGTGTAGGTATAGTACACCGAGCCCATGAACCGGAACGGCTCGATGTTTTTCCGCCACATGACACCTTCCGTGAGCGAGAGTCCACCAAATTTCGTGGCCGGGAGGCGTCCCAAAGGAGCGAATCCGCCCGGGATGGGATGGGTGCCGAACGTATCCGTGCCGAACCATTGACTGGTCGGGAGGCTTATTCCGTGGTAGGTCGTAAAGGTGCCTTTCCAAGAGGTCGGGTCCTGTACGCGGTGGCGCGTCTTAAGATAAATGGTGGTGTCCCCCAGCCCGATGTCGTTACGATGCTGGGCACCAAGTGGTTTGTGGGACAATACCTGGGCATTCGGATCACCCTGAAAGGAGTTGTACCACAAGAGTTGGGGGGCGATATCGACCTCCATATTATCCGTAATACCGTACCCAATGAACCAAGTGGGAGCCACCGCCCTGAGCCTTACTGACGAAGGCTCAGAACTATTGAAGGCCTGCAGGCCATTGCTCTGGAACTGTTCATTGCCCACCTCGCTAAAGACATAGAGTTGGACCAGGATCTGTTTCTTGGGTTGCACATCCGGGGAGTTAGCCAAGATCGGTCCATGGCTAAACGGATTCCAGCTTCTCCGGTACCGCTGAATTTCCTGGGGGGTCGGGAAAAACCGCCAATCCCAGTCAGGGGATGGACGGAAGAACGAGTACCCCTCCTCATCCCCGCTCGTAGACGCGGTGGTTGAGGAAGGCTGAGTGGTTTTTTGCTCACTCGAAGACTCCGTGCTCGGGGAAGACTGAGCGACTTGCTCCTCAGCCAACGCCCTGTCCGGGGCGAACTCTCCCAGAAACCCGGAGCAGGCCCACAAGAAGATCATCATTCCGCACACAGCGGTGTATGGGGAACTCGGGGCGCGAAGGCCAGCCGACAGAGCCATCTTTCTCCTGTGTAACATCATCAACTCCTTTTGAGTTATTACGTTAAACGATGGGTCATCGCAGATTTCAGTTTCGGGTGACAGACAATGATGTTAAGGGGAGATAATATTCAAGCAGGTACGGCCGCCGACCCGACTAGGCTGGGCAGGATTCACTGCCGTGTCTATTGATCTCTCCTCGCCTGGAAAACCGGTAATTCTACCTGGGCTCCACAAAGGCCGGTAATTTACAGAAAATATAACGGGCGTGTCAATATAAGGCGTCAATAACTTTTCGAGCTAGGCTGGGCAGGATTCACTGCAGTGTCTATTAATCTCTCCTCGCCTGGAAAACCGGTAATCTTACCTGGGCACCACAAAGTTCGGTAATTTACAGAACATATGAGGCGTCTCAGTTCCTATGGAGAGCCCTTCTGCTGCCAGTTCAGCTGCTATCATGATGCGGGTTCGTGTACCCATGTCCAGAACTTCCTCTGGACCGTCTGATTCTTACGGCGATAATGCGCGTTCGTGTTGTCTTTGTATTTCCCTTGCCCGCTGCTCTGGTGTGAGTGATTGAAACCAGGTATTGTACTGCTCTTGCTGCTTTGCCTTATCACCGGCATCGGCGGGAACGGAATCATGCTTGGAATGCGGGGCGCATGCTGTCAGCGCGAACACTAAGGATAGAGTACCAATATAGAAGCGCATAGAACACCTCCTGAATCGGTATCGGTAAGTGCATAACCAAGATAACGGCCCAACAGCCCTTCACGCAATCTCACAACGAAACTATCCACGCCTTTTCCCCACTCCCACGGAGTGTCTTTTCGCGGATGGACCGCAACAAGAGGCATCCCGGTGGCGAAATACATATGATCCAGACGCACTGTTTCATGGACGGCAAGTTATCCTTCCGAGCCGGCTAGGGGCATCTGTGGCCCGGTTCCCATCTTTCTCGCAGCTTGGGGAGATCGGGTAAGATCGGACCTATGCACAACTCTCATTCAACTTCTAACCGTCACTTTCGAATCAGTCTCTTTTCTGACCGTGGATGATCTCACGCAACCGCTCACATTGAAGTTCGGTTTTCCAGGGTTTCGTCCCGGGCAGGAAGAGGTCATTCGCGCAGTGCTGGCCCGGCGCGATGCGCTGGCCGTCATGCCGACCGGCCAGGGCAAATCGTTGTGCTACCAGCTACCAGCCACCCTCCTGCCGGGACTCACCCTTGTCGTGTCCCCCCTGATTGCCTTGATGCAGGATCAGGTCGCAGGCCTCACACAGCGCAATATTGCGGCGGCCGCGTTTCATTCCGGCCTTTCCGAGCGGGAACGGGACGGAGTAATCTCCGCGCTGCGCTTGCAGCGGCTCAAGCTCCTCTACCTGGCGCCGGAACGGATGCAGCACGAGGGGTTTCTTCGTCTGCTGCGGTCCTGCCTTATCTCGTTGCTCGTTATCGACGAGGCGCACTGTATTTCTCAGTGGGGTCACGACTTCAGGCCCGACTATATGAAATTGGGACAACTGCGCCAGCAACTCAACAATCTGCCATGCCTCGCCTTGACCGCAACGGCCACCCCACGCGTCCAAGACGACATTTGCGACCGCTTGGCGTTGCGCGACCCGCTCCGATTGATCACGGGTTTTCGCCGAGAGAATCTCACCCTATCCGTACGTTCCTGTCTCTCTCGCCAGGATAAATTGGCAGCGCTGGAACGTCTTGTCGGACCTTGTCGGACAGGCGCCATCGTAATCTACTGCGCGACGCGCCGGACCGTCGAAGAAGTGGCGGGTATGCTCCGCCAATCGCACCGGTCAATCGACTATTACCATGCGGGGCTGTCAGATGAGGAACGGTCTCTCCTCCACGACGGATTTCGCCGCGGCGATGTTCGCGTGTTAGTGGCAACGAATGCCTTCGGCATGGGGATCGATAAAGCCGATGTGCGGCTGGTCGTCCATTTCGATATTCCGGGCAGTGTCGAGGCCTATTATCAGGAAGCTGGACGCGCGGGGCGAGACGGGCTGCCGGCATCCTGCGTCTTGCTGTTTCATGAGCGCGATCTGTCCACACAGGAATATTTCATCGAGCAAGCCTCACGCGACCCCACCAGCACCGGTCGCGCTGACCGTATGAGAACGCTCCTCACCGAGATGGTCGGATACGTATCCACGCCGACCTGCCGCCAACTGGCAATTCTTAACTATTTCAGCGACGCCGACCGCCAGACTTTGAAGCGCTGCGGCCTCTGCGACCGTTGCGCGACAACCCGCTCGGGAGACACCTGCGCACTGGACGATGAGGAGCACGCCTGTGCAAAAGCCGTTATGGAAACAGTCTCATGGTGTGGGGGCCGCTTCGGGGTCAGCCGCATCGTCGAGATCGTCCGTGGAAGCCGCTCAAAAATGGTGCTGGCCTATGGCGCTGAAGACTGCCCGACCTATGGCAGATGTAGAACACAGTCAAAGCTCTCAGTGACTCAGCTGGTCAAGAGCCTGATCGGTGCGGGCTACCTGCATATCGAAGGCTCGGACTACCCGACCCTGGTCGTCACGCGGATAGGACAAGAAGCCCTGCAGGGCAGCCGCGTTCTCAATCTGGAGAAGACGCCGGGACCGCCTGTACCAACACTCTCAGCGAAGCCACATAAAGAACGGCCTGTACCGGCGGCTGTTCCGAAAGCCGCGATGGCCGACCCCCAGCTCCTCGAACGGCTCCGCCGCCTCCGTACGGAACTCGCGGAGGAAGAAGGCGTCGCGCCCTTCGTCATTTTTCACGACAAGACGCTCCGCACGATCGCCAGCCACAAGCCCATCACATCCGCTGCGCTTTTGGAAATTCCCGGCATTGGAGAAGTGAAGGTTGAGCGGTACGGCCGGCGGGTGCTGGAACTACTGACTGGGGAGTGAGGGATCACCCTTTCGACCGGGCATACCGCACTCCGCCAGCTGCGGCACAATCAGAGGTTCCCCGCCTTCGCGAAGCGCTGCTGAAGCTCGCCGTAGGTCTGCGTGACCGGGAACTGCGGAAATTCTTTAGGGAGATGATCGGGCGGCTTGAAGAAGAACCCGGCATCCGCCTCGCCCAGCATGGCGGTGTCGTTGTAGGCATCGCCGGCCGCCATTGTAAAGAAGTTCAGTGCCTTGAAGGCCGCGACGGAATGCTTCTTCTGATTCTGCATCCGCATGTGATAATTGAGGATGCGGCCGGTCCCGTCGATCTCCAACTGATTGCAGAAGAGCGTTGGAAAACCCAGCTGCCGCATGAGCGGGAGGGCAAACTGGTAGAACGTATCGGATAAGATGATGACTTGGCACCGTTCACGGATCCATGCAACAAAATCGGTTGCCCCTTCCAAGGGCCCCATCTTCCCGATGACCTCTTGAATGTCCCCGATCTTGAGCCTATGCCGGTCCAAAATCGACAACCGTTGTTTCATGAGTTTGTCATAGTCGGGCATCTCGCGAGTCGTTACCTTCAATGCTTCGATCCCGGTCTTCAGCGCAACGTTGATCCAGATCTCCGGCACCAGCACCCCTTCCAGATCCAAACAGACGATGACGGGCTTCTGCATCAAATGTTTTCCCCCTTCTGATTTACGCAGTCGACTCATTGGCCGGGGGTTTATTCCCGGATTGTTGAAAGGTCTGGCTTAAGAACCGCCACATCTTATCGAGCGCCGTATCAAGCAGCTGAGACCCTTGCCAGGTCCTGCGACTCTCGGGCTGGTGCCGTTCTGCCCAGTCTAATGCAATGGGTAGCGGAATCAGCCTGGGCGGTGTGTTGGTCAGCTCTCCCCACAACAATCCCAAAACAGGGCCGATCCGCACCGGCACAGGGATGGGCACAACAGGATTCTTTGCCATATCCAGGCACTGTTCAGCCGGCGACGTGACCAGCAATTCGCGGCAGGCTGCCGGGCGCTCTTCGTAAATGGAACAAAGATCGTCTTCAAGGAAAGAACAGGGCATCCGCAGGGCATAATAAGCCTGATTGACTGGTTCCAACGTGTCGTCGTCAGGCGCCTGGGAGGACTCGCCAAGCGCAACGAGTTGATTCCAGAGTCCGTGCGTCAGCAGGACGGATTTGGCTTCGGCCAATCGTGCCGCGATGCGCTCTTGTTGTTCGCTTGGCAGGGATCGAACGAATTCCCGCAGGGCAAAGGCCTCCGGTGGTGAGAGCGGCACCAGCATCCGACAACAGGCGGCGCACCCTTTTTGGCACGAGCGAGATTTTCCCTCTTCCGAGCACCTCGCTTCTTCCAGCGCCTGGGCCTCCTCTCCCAATCGCCTCATCAAGGGGACAATGGCAGTCACCGGAACGAATGCAGTCGGCACATCGACCGCCGAGGTCAATCGGCCGGCGGGCGTGTTGAGCGCGATTTCGAATCGTTCAGTCGATGGGGTGGTCACGGCAGTAGTGCTCACACTCTTTCAAAGAGAGGGCCATCATAGAGAAGGCTTTACAGGCTGGTCAACCGCGACCTGTGACATGAGAATCTTGCTCCTCTGCGAAAGAAGTTCGATAATGCGCCATGGACTCGCCGATCCTCCTATCGGGCCATGTCATCGGGCTGCTCAAGGAATACATGCGTGACCTCATCGATCAAGCTGCGCAGGAGACCCATGCCAACGAGCAGTTCGGATTCAGCACAGCGCCGTATCGGTCAGATCAAGCCATTTCCGATCTGCTCGCTTTGCTGGATGACCGTATCGAGTCCGAGGGGATCCAGGTCGGCCTACCGGTTGACTTTCTCCATCGCATGTGGACGTTGTGCAACGAAGCAGCTCCTCACCTGTCCGAACGAGTATGGCTGGAAGGCAATATCGACCATCACCATGCGGGCAAGGTCAGGATCAGAGAGCTGACCTATCGGGCTTTGATCGACTTCATCGAATCACGCTCACGAGAGAGATCCTGACGTATGCTTCGTCGCCCAGCCTCCTGGCTCCTTTGCCTCACCGTGGGACTCCTGATCCATCCGGCTACGCCGAACCACAGCGCAGCCGGCCCCGATTCGGCTGACATCCAGCGCGGGATGATCGCCTTAGTTCCCATCGTCAAAGGGAATCTTGAGAACCCGCTGTTTCTGACCCATGCCGGTGACGGCACAGCACGGCTGTTCGTCGTCGAGCAACCAGGCCGTATTCGCATTCTGGACCAGGGTGTGCTGATTCCCAGCCCCTTTCTCGACATCACCGACCGAGTCCTGTCCGGCGGAGAACGTGGCCTCCTTGGGCTGGCGTTTCACCGGGATTTTCGCCGCAACGGGCGCCTGTTTGTGAACTACACCAGAAAGCCGGACGGAGCCACAGTAGTGGCGGAATACCGCCGTGGCGCATCCCCACACGACGCCTCGCGCGAGGAACGCATCCTCCTGGTGGTGTCTCAGCCTTATGCCAATCACAATGGCGGTATGATGGCTTTTGGCCCTGACGGCTATCTGTACATCGGCCTCGGCGACGGAGGCTCGGGCGGGGACCCTGGCAATCTCGCTCAAAATCCCAACGAGCTGTTGGGAAAGATTCTCCGGATCGATGTCGACCACGGAGATCCCTATGGCATTCCCCCGGATAATCCGTTCGCCGTGCGGGGTGGCCGGCCGGAAATTTATGCCCTGGGCCTCCGCAACCCTTGGCGGTTCTCCTTCGATTCCAAGACGGGCGATCTGTGGGCCGCTGATGTCGGACAGAAGAAATGGGAGGAGGTCGATCTCATCGTTCGAGGCGGCAACTACGGTTGGCGAGTGATGGAGGGCGCACACTGTTATTCTCCAGCGTTTTTCTGCGAAACCAAGCAATCCATCGCGCCGGTTCTCGAATATGGCCATGACAACGGGCGCTGTTCCATCACCGGAGGCTATGTGTACCGGGGCCATGCGGCAAGCCTCGCGGGAGGGTATTTCTACGGCGACTACTGCAGCGGTGAGATTTTCTTGTTATCCAAGACGCAAGCGGGAACGGCAAGCCGCACCCCTGACGTGGCCCTGAAGACACCGTTCAGAATTTCGTCTTTCGGCGAGGATGAAACCGGCGAACTCTACGTGCTGGACCATACCGGAGGCGTCTATCGCATCGCGCCGTCGTCGAGCCGTTGAAGCGATCTGGTAGTCTTTTCAACAGAGAGACGGCGCCGAGTACACGAAAAAGAAGAGGCTGATATGCCCAAAACTCGACAATACTGGCTGATGAAATCGGAACCGTCGGCATTTTCCATTGACGATTTGAGAAGGGCATCCCAGCAAACCACCGGTTGGGATGGAGTGCGCAACTATCAGGCGCGTAACTTCATGCGGTCAATGGCCATCGGCGATCGGGTGCTGTTCTACCACAGCAATGCTGATCCGCCTGCAGTTGTGGGCATCGCTGAGGTCGTCAAGACCGCCTATGCCGACCCCACACAGTTTGACAAGCAGGACGAGCACTACGATCCTGAAAGTAATCCATCCACCCCAAGATGGGATATGGTGGATATAAAATACATCCGCAAGTTTTCACAGCCCGTTTCGCTGGATCAATTGCGGAAAGAACCGAAGCTCAAAGATATGGTGTTATTGCGAAAGGGGTCGCGCCTTTCGGTCCAGCCAGTCACTCCCGCCGAGTGGGAGCACATCCTGACAATCGTGTAGCCGGTAATTTCTGAGAATTTATGTAGGTCGGAGTGGTCAGGTACTGGCTTTTCCATCGTCCATATAGCGATGTTGCCAGTCCAGCCAGGCATGTCCGAGTTCATGGGCAAGGATATACCTGCGGCGAGTGACTGGGAGGCGTTTGCGAAGATAGATGGTCTTCGTGGCATCGTCCCAGATTCCATCGGCATTCTCATCCCGTTTGTCCATCTCCGCGTCAGATAATTGCCTGACAGAGATCTGATAACCGAATGGCAACACGACTCTGGAGGGAATTCGCAACTGCCTCTTCTTCTCTTTGATGATTGTGGCCACTGCCTTCCTCTTGCATTTGAGCTTCTCGCTTAGCCTATCATAAGACGCCAGCCCAAATGTTGGCCAATATGCCTCGCTATATCAACGGCTTACAACGTTTATGACGGCTGAGAGAATAGAAACCCTTGAGCGGTTTGAGTCGTATCTAACGAAAGAAGGTGATGTAGGACGCGGCTATGCCGCCGAATTCTCTTCCGTGCTCATTAACGATCGAGTCTAAGACGGCCGACTATGCGGCCGAAAGAGTCTGCTTTGTGGTTTGACTGGTCAGAAACGATTCCCACATGATCTGATCGGATGGAGGCAAAGCGGTAAAGGCGATACCGGCCTGATCTTGATAGGCCCAGACAACAGTCCCCGTAGTTGTGAGAGGACAGGCATGACCGGGAACTTTAAGCTCCAGTATAGCCGTCGCTCCAATCGACAAGGGGCGGGCAAGCCGGCATATGGCCATTCCTCCACTGCTGACATTGGTTGTGAAGCCTGCCGCGGAGGGCTCGGATGCGACAGTGACAGACATGATAAACGGGATGCGTAAGGAAGCCCGTGGATCTGCTTGATCCTTGAAGATCGCCCGGTCATGTTTCCCGAACACTCGATATACTGATTCCGACAGCCGTGCTGACCCCGAACCACCGACTCGGATTGGATAGAACCGGAATCGCCCACGTAGATGCGAAGCGGTAGCGGCGCCGATCAGAATCCGGCAAGAACAGGGACTCACGGTTGGATCATCCAATTCACGCAGGTCACGCACCAGTTGTGCGGCAGATCGCACCACGTTTCCCGTGGTCGTAAACTTCAATGAGTGCGCGTGCCCGCTGCACACAGCCGTCACATCACCGGTTGCGACCCCGACCCGCATGACAATTTCAGGAGCCCCTCGATCATCCCACTGCCGATTCAACACTTGAAGCGCTTCTCCCATGGCCAAGGCACAAGCAACCGCCTGCGATGCATCTTGCCCGATCTCGTCAGAACGTTCCCGGGCAAATGGCACGCCGAAGGTGGCCTTCAGCGCGTCACCGAAGTACCCTTCCACCGCGCCGCCATGATCTATAACCAACCGAGCCATCGTATCCCGATAGGTACTCACCCACTCCATGAACCTATCCGCATTGCGCGCTTCTGCATATCGCGTAAACCCACGCATCTCCGAAAACAGGATCGTGGCCGGCAAGTCCTGTGAGGACAGGCGGCCACCCCGCAGGAACTGATCGCGGCGCTGCCAGATCGCCTCGGCAAGATCGGATGGGACATGCTGCGACAATCTCTTCTGGATGTATCGGCGACGCCATCGAGCCCGGAAGACACCATCGGATACTGTGATCGCATGGCCCAACAGAAGGGCGGCAGGCATGGCGCTCAAGCCCGGAATTTGATGAGCAGCGAGGCCTGCCAGGAATGCAATGGCCTCAGACCATATGGCCAACACAATGATAACTCCGAGTGCAGGAACCAGACGAAGTGCCGTGGCTAACTTCGCAGCAGATATGGCGGCGACAGTAATTAGTGCAATGGCCAGGAATGAGCGTGTGGGATGGGACTCGTTTGTCAGCTGGGTGGACACGTCAGTAACGAGCCCATTGCTGGAATGCACGATCGGTTCGATCTCAAGTACGGCGACAATCTCCTGGTAGATCCAACGGTCAGTCGTGTCGAAGAGGCCCAAGAAAGAGGCCACGCTGACTGACAACGCGGCCACTCCGCCATAGATCCAAGAGCGGAATGACCGTGCACCCGGTATTTTGTCGTTCTCCATACGATCGCAAGAAGGCAGAGGTAATCTTAATATTTCGACAAATGAGCATACCTTTCTTCTGCGAAATATCCCAATGAAAGTACGATTTTGAACGCGCATTGCGTTCGCCGTCCATCTATGGGCTGAAGCTCTCTCGATGAGAAGGAGATCGCTGGAGATGTTTATCGGTGCGTATTAATAAAAGTCGCGCACGGCACGAGCGAGCTTGGGTTGGTAGTTTGAAGAGAACAGCCTGGAGGGGTTTATCCGGCGGCTCAAAGAAGAAGGCTTCGCCTGACTAGCCGCCGTGTCACACGAAGTGTGGTTTGGTGGGCCGTGTAGGGGTCGAACCTACGGCCCGCTGATTAAGAGTCAGCTGCTCTACCAACTGAGCTAACGGCCCACCGGGTGTGATTATCGA
>JAYWIP010000154.1:0-7176 GCA_039794465.1 Nitrospira sp. | reverse complement strand
GGCGTGTCGGAAATCGTCCGGGATATCAGCGAGCAGAAGCGCGCGCAGACCCTCCTGCGGCAGGCCCACGAGCGTCTGGAGATCAAGGTGCAGGAACGCACGGTCGAATTAAGCGGTGCCAACCATTCCCTCCGGGAACTATCCAGCCGGCTGATGCAGGTGCAGGAGGAAGAACGAAGCCGGCTGGCCCGCGATCTGCACGATGAAATCGGACAATTATTGACCGCGCTGAAAATTGATCTGCAAGAAGTCCAGCATGGCGAAGTCGGGCAAGCCCATGCCGGTGCCCTCACCGACAGTCTTGAACTGGTGGACCATCTGCTGACTCAAGTACGGACACTGGCTTTGGACCTGCGGCCGTCCGTTCTCGACGATTTGGGCTTGGTGCCGGCACTCCGATGGTATGCGAACAGGCAGGCGAAACGGAACGGATGGACCCTCTCGCTCTCCGTGGAGGGCATGGCCAAGCGGGTCCCCGTCCCGATCGAGGTGGCGTGTTTTCGGATTGCGCAGGAGGCGCTCACCAACGTCGCGAAATATGCGAGGGCGAAGACGATTGATCTGACGTTACATCGGCAGGATCAGGATGTGACGCTGGTCATTCAGGACGATGGTGTGGGGTTCGACGTCATGTCCGCGCGGCTGCGAGCACAGGAAGGGCAATCCATTGGGTTGCTTGGCATGGAAGAGCGGGTGAGGCTGGCGGGCGGCATCTTGGAAATTTCTTCGACGGTGGGCCGAGGGACGACGATCCTGCTTCGATTCCCACTCTCAGAGCCTGATCCTGCCGAGCGGCGCCGTACGGCTGAGGTGATGTCCACATGAGCCGCCTTCGAGTGATGATTGTCGAGGATCATGCCTTGGTTCGGGCCGGGATGCGAGCCCTTCTGGAAAAGATCGACGGCATCGATGTGGTCTCGGCCGTGGGAGACGGTTGGGAAGCCGTCAAGGCCGTGCAAACCGATGCCCCGGATCTTGTGCTGATGGATATTGCGATGCCGGAATTGAATGGACTGGACGCGACATCCAGGATCGTGAAGGAATCTCCGGCCACCCGCGTCATTTTGCTGTCGATGCACGCCAATGAAGAGTACCTTCAACAGGCACTGCAATCGGGTGCGTCGGGTTATCTGTTGAAGGGAGCTGAGTTGGCTGAGCTGGAGTTGGCCATCAGGACGGTGAGCAGGGGCGAATCCTACCTGACTCCGGCGGTGGCGAAATATGCGATTGATGCCTATCGAGAAAAGTCCGATGGTTCTACCGGTCCATTGGCTAGGCTCAGCATGCGCCAACGTGAGATCTTGCAGCTCATTGCGGAGGGTCACACCACGAAGGACATCGCGCAGCGCCTGAACGTGAGCGTCAAGACCGTCGAAACCCATCGGGCCCACCTGATGGAGCGGCTCGAAATTCACGATGTGCCTGGGCTTGTCCGCTTCGCGGTGCGCGTCGGGTTGATTCAGCCCGATTCGTAACCGCGCCATCCTTCATTCCGCGCCCCCTCCATGAACTCAGTCATCCCCCTTCAGGGATCTTTCTCCCTGCCTTCAGGATTTTCCTGATTGGGTACTCCTATCGCTTCTGACATGCTGAACCCATAAATAAGGATACTGGCGGAGCGTGGGACGCTACGGCTGGAGGGAGTCGGGCAAAGCTGACATGGAGGCGCACCAATAAATACCGGAAAGGAGCAACCATGGATTGTGAACGTTGCAAGGGGAGGATGATGCCGCAACGGTGTATCGACCACAGCGCTCAGGAAGAGCAAATTCGAGAGCGGCCCTGGCTCTGTATGAACTGCGGGAATGTCGTCGACTCGGTCATTTTACAGAATCGAACCGTGCAACACACCATGCCGGTACCACAAGGCCGACGGCCGCATGGACCTCCGATGAGACGCTTTGATCCATGCCGAGCCTTTTGAAGGGGCCTGAAGAAGCACCTTTGGAGAGAGGGGGAGAGCCTATGTATGTCAAGGGGTTTATCATCGAAGACGACCAGGGGAGGGAAATTGTGGCGTTGTGCGAGCCACCCTATGCGCAACCCGCAAAAACGTTTTCGATTCGAGGCTGGCAGCGGCTCCGGCTGGTTCCGCTGCGGCATACGAAACGGGAATATCGCCAGATCGTGGGGGGTGTGGAAGCCACGCTCCATGATTTATTGGACCACCTCCCGAGATTCAGTGAGGGCAAAGAAACTCCCTCTCCCGACAAGGTAGGCGTCGCAACGCCTGCTTGAAGAACGTGAGGGAGAGCAGCGGGAAATCCCGATAAGGCGTCTGTGTCCCCATGCGATCCTGGTGTGCACGCACCTGTTTCCGACCGAGGGATGTCTCCCGACAGCCTTCAGACTCAGAGCGCAGTATATTGCCGTCAGCAGCCAGTTCCTTAGCCTGCCGGTACATCGGGTCTCATCGATACCCGTCAGAATTCTCCTCGCCCAACCCGGTTCGCTTACAGTATGATAGCGCTCTCTTGACCGGGAGGACCGACGTGTTGACCCAGCGCATCGAGGAAGTCACCGAATCCAACCGAAGATTCTACGCCGCGTTTGAGAGTCTCGACATCGCCAGAATGGACGAGGTCTGGGCGCATCAGGAGTATGTCACCTGCGTCCATCCTGGCTGGACCATTCGGTCGGGATGGCCTGCCGTCCGCGATTCCTGGGTGCTGATCTTCAACAATACCTTCTCTATGAAATTCGAACTCACCGATGTGATGGTGCAGGTGGCAGGGGATATTGCCTGGGTCATCTGCGTCGAGAATCTGACCACCCAGCAGTCGGATGAACCGCAGCAGGCAAAGGTGCTGGCGACGAACCTCTATGAGCGCATCGGCGACGAGTGGCTGCTGATTCATCATCATGGGTCGGCTGTGATGGGGTGAGGGGGAGGCTGGGCGGCGATGTAGTTTTCTTTGCTCGCTCACCGCGCATGCGGGACTTATCGCATTTCTCAATGTCGGGAGATGCTCGGTGAATGCGCGCAGGAGAAAACTACACCACTGCCCACCTAAGGGAGGGTAGATAGGAGATGATTGCCGATACATGGCCTCGGAAGGCCCTCGCTCGGGTTAATGGCACGTCTTGGCGTGTCAGTGGGTGGGCGGGTGGAAGAAACTGCGCGCAATGAGGAGACCACCAGGCCGCCTGCTTGATGAGGGAAGAAGGGAAGAAGAACGGCGGTGCTCGCTCAATGCGCGCAATCGAAACACTCCCCAGGCCCTAACCCTTGGTGGTTGTATCCGGAGGGGAGTGCTCGCGGCATGCGCGCAGTGGGAGACATCTTTATTCATCGTCGCTCTGATCTCTCCAATAGCGCAATGAGTTCCGTAGAGGCCGGCCATGAGACACAGCGTCCGTCGGGCAACGCTCGTTGATCTCGATCGACTCGTCCCACTCTTCGATGCCTACCGCCAATTCTACGGGCAGCCGTCGGATCTCCCCATCGCCCGGCAGTTTTTGAAAGACCGATTTGAGCGCAATGAGTCAGTGGTGCTGATTGTAGAAGATCATGACGGAGCTGCCATTGGGTTTGTGCAGCTGTATCCGACCTTCTCCTCCATTCTCGCCGCGCGGATGTATCTGCTCAGCGATCTCTTCGTGGTACCTCCCGCAAGGTGCTGCGGTGTCGGTACTCAATTACTACAAGCTGCTACTGAGATGGCTCGCGCCGGTGGGGCGGTTCGTCTCGAGCTGGCGACGGCGGTCGCCAATGTTCAGGCTCAGAAACTCTATGAGGCGTTAGGGTGGAAGCGAGACGATGAGTTTTATGTGTATGGTTTTCCGCTCGGGAGCGAGAGGGCCGGAAGCGTTCATGGGTAATGCGGGAGGGAATAGTCTGTGATGAGAATTGTGTCACTGCTGCCGAGTGCGACGGAGATTGTGTGTGCGCTTGGCCTTGCCGATCAACTCGTCGGCGTATCGCAGGAGTGCGATTATCCGCCGCCGGCGCACAGGCTTCCCAAAATCACGCGCACCCTGATTCCGACAGATGTCACGAGTGGCGAGATCGACCGGTTGGTGAGCGAGCAGCTCAAGACGACGAAGGCACTGTATCAGCTGAATCTGCCGCTCCTCAAAGAATTACGGCCGGATGTGATTGTGACGCAGTCGCTGTGCGATGTGTGCGCGGTCTCGCCGAATGACGTACAGACGGCTCTGGCGCAGTTGCCTGGCACTCCGCGGGTCGTCAATCTTGAACCGCAGTCATTGGACGGCCTGTTCGAGGCGATTCGACAAGTTGCCTCTGCCGTTGGCGTTTCTGCCGATGACACAATTCGTCAGTTGCGGGGACGAGTCGAGGCGGTGGCGGCGCGGTCGGCGACAGTGACAGCTCGTCCGCACGTAGCCTTGCTGGAATGGCTCAATCCGCCATTTTCAAGCGGTCATTGGAATCCGGAGCTTGTTCGAATCGCCGGCGGTGTCGAAGGGCTCGGCAAAGAGGGCCGTCCGTCCCGGCGGCTTCGTTGGGAAGAGGTATGTGAGTGGCGTCCGGAAGCCGTCGTCATTGCTTGCTGTGGGTTTACTGTGGAGCGGACACAGCAAGATATGGCAGGGCTTCAGTCGGTTGCCGGGTGGGATACGTTGCCAGCTGTTCGAGCCAATCGGGTGTATGTGGCGGACGGGTCGCAGTATTTCAATCGGCCAGGTCCCCGGCTCGTCGAGAGCCTCGAACTCTTAGCCCATGCCCTCTTCCCGGCGCTACATCCCTTACCAAACGGCTTGGCCGCGCTCCATCGCGTGTCGGGCTTGAACGGCGCTTGATGGGGTTACGGATTTGACTTTGAGATGGTCGGCACTTCGTCAAGGCGGAGGGTTTTCTGCCATTCTGCGGCGATGGTATCGCGTTCTGTCATCGTCATCGCCGCATATTTGTGAAACATCTGCGGGCCCCGGCGGCGGCGCCAGGTCAGAAAGTTGAGGAAGTGATCTTTGCAGACCGAGCGGGTGCCGGCTGGGGCATAAGGTTTGGCTTTGCAGTCCGGGACACAACAGTTGGAATCATGCATTGCGCTATCCTCGTAGAATGGTGCTCAGTATGCCGGTTGGCTTTCGGGATTTTCAAGGCCTCTCCGACTGCAACTTCCTCAAGCCGGCATCGCGCTTGACCTCTCACGCTCAATACGATAGGACGTGTTCCCATGCATCGCGTGTGGCTTCTCCTGCCTGTCTGCCTGCTAGCGGTTGTTCCTCTCAGTTGTGTCTCGCCTTCGCGTGAAGGGCTTCCCCCGAACAGGCCATTTGGAGACTCAGTTGTCCTGGCCGCGGATCTGCTGCCTCAAGGTATTGCGGTGGGTGATGTCAGTGCGACCAGTGCCTTGCTTTGGGTTCGGACCGACGGGCCGGCGACCGTGCAGGTGGAGTGGGCGACGCCCGCTATGTGGGACATGGCATCGAAGCTGGCGACCGCGATGGCGCCGGTGCCGAGAACGGCGGAACTGGCGGCGACGGCAGACACGGATTATACCCTGTCCATACCCCTCACTGGATTGACTCCTGCAACCCGTTACCGCTACCACGTGTTGATCGCGCGTGGTGGAGACTCTCCACATTCAGGTACACCGAAACTCGCGGCGAGGGGCGAATGGACGACGTTGCCGAATGCTGAGACCTCAGCACCTGTCACGTTTGCCTGGAGCGCCGACCTTGGAGGCCAAGGCCGATGCCGACAGGGGGCAGGAGGCTATCCAATTTTCGACGTGATGGGCCGGCAGCGCCTCGATTTTTTCTTGTTCCTGGGCGATACGATCTACAGTGATAGTCCCTGCCCTTCACCGCCGAATGAGCCGGGCGCTGATTTCAAGGCCGCTACGCTGGCTGAGTATCGCGCGCGGCATCGGTACCAGCGCGGGGCCGAATCGTTTCGCCGGTTCCTTGAATGCGTTCCGGTGTATGTGACATGGGATGACCATGAAGTGCGGAACGATTTTTCAGGACCGTTCGACCCACGGATGCCGGCAGGCCGCCAGGCTTTGCGGGAGTACTGGCCGATCTCGACGCATGCGGACGAGCCGCATCGGTTGTATCGCTCCGTCCGGTATGGAGCGGATCTCGAATTATTTATTCTGGATACTCGGCAATATCGAAGTCTGGATGGCGACCCGGATGGGCCGGCGAAGACCATGCTGGGGGCAGCGCAACTACAGTGGTTGATCAAAGGACTCACACATTCGTCGGCGACCTGGAAAGTCATTGCCACGTCGGTTCCATTGTCGGTCCCAAAGGGGGGAACAGGGTATTCTGACGGGTGGGCCTCCGGGCCGAACGAGCCAGGATTTGAACGGGAACGGCAGGTGATCGTCGAGACAATTCTCAGTCAGAAGCTGAAGCACGTCGTCTTTCTTGCGAGCGATGTGCATTGGGTGCAAGCCAATGCCTATGATCCGAACCAAGACGGTGTCATAGACTTCCATGAATTCGTGGCCGGGCCCCTCTCAGCGAGGCCTGGCCGGATCACGCCCGCCAGTGAAAGTCTGCATCCGACGCGGCTGATCAATGAGGAGGGGTATCACAATTTTGGCCTGGTCCGAGTCACGAAGACGGTATTCGACGTGACGGTCGTTGACGATGCCGGTCAGATGCGATTTACTCACCGTCTCGCGGCACAATAGCCAATCGATTCTTCAGTAAGCCCCCTTGCAATCCTTGCCGCTGGCCGGTTACGGTACCATTTCTTTTTGCCGACAGGGAGGGAGAATAGGACATGCCAGGATTGATGTCAGCTGATGACGTGTTCTCGAAAGTCGAAGCCGCGGCGGTGGCCGCCACGGGGCCTGATGAAAAGGCGTTGCAGATTGATTACTCAGCGTTGAAGGCCAACATCCGCGCGGCGCTGGGCGACCGAAAAGTCGCGCTCTGCCACGTCAATAAATTCTTGCCGGAAGGCTATGAGGATCAAGGGCGGTTGAATCTGGTGCTGCTGACGGCGGGCAACGTCGTGTTCGACATCGTGATCGGCGATTCCTATTTCCGGTACGATGTCGTGTCGGTCGGCCAGTTGGACAAGGTGCAACTGATCGACGCGATGTGGGACAACCGGGAAAAGCGGCGCGAGGAACCATTCCTGAGTCTGCGATTGATGCACGGCGAAGAAGCACATCTCTTGCTGGCTCTGGATGACCAAGAGCGCGCCAGCCTCCTGAAGTTCTCCTCAGCGGTGACCGCAGCGAGAAATCC
>JAYWIP010000153.1:0-27615 GCA_039794465.1 Nitrospira sp. | reverse complement strand
ACCGTGTCGGGCATTGGTCCCAAACTCGCCCTCAGTGTGCTGTCCAGCTTACCTGTGACAGAATTGGTCCATGCGATCCAGACCGAAGACGTTGAGAAATTGTCGACTGTACCGGGAATCGGGAAGAAGTCCGCAAGCCGTATCGCGCTCGAGTTGAAAGACAAAGTCGGGAGAATTCATCCGGTTTCCGTTCAGGCCCCCGCACGTGACTCAGACGGGGCCGACGGGCCGTTCGAGGATGCGCTGTCCGCTCTGGTAAACTTAGGCTATCGCCCGCAAGACGCGAAAGAGGCCTTGAAGCGAGTGACGAAATCCGCTGCAGGCCCGGTCGCACTTAAAGAGTTAATCCGCGAAGGACTCAAGGAACTCGCAAGGGGGTAGCGCATGGTTACACATACATCGGCTCGTATCGGAAGACTGATGAGCATCGTCTGCGTGGGAACCGCGCTCATCGTCGGCACTGTTCCCGCTTTCGGAATCGCGGAAGAGGCAGATCAACCGAAGAGTATCAGGATGACCTGCGGCAGCTGTCCGGATGGGTATGCGACCACCGGCGTCACGCAGTCGACGGAAATTTGTAAAGAGGGTGATCCGACACTCGTGGAATGTGTGCCGATCGGGGCGAACATGCTGGCGGTGTGCGGTTCCTGTCCGGAAGGCTATGCGGAGATCGGCGGCTCGTCCGTCCCGTCCCGTTGCGGCACGAAGGATGGCGGGCGGATGACTCAGTGTCAATTGAAGAAAATGGACACGACCCTCCCGGACCCGAAGCAGGGAGCAAAGACTTGTCCCCCGGATTGCGGCAGCACGGCGACGCCGGGGCAAGGCGCGGTGCCACCACCGCCCAAGTATCAACAGATGCCTGAAAACAAGTAGGCCTGCGCCAGGATGACCGAGCGATTACTGACAAACCGTGTGATGGAAGACGAGCGGGGGCTCGAGAACGTGCTGCGCCCGCAGACGCTCGACGACTATGTCGGGCAAGATAAAATGAAAGCGTCGCTTCGGATTTGCATCGAGGCGGCCAAACAACGAGGGGATTCGCTCGACCACGTTATCTTCTATGGCCCGCCTGGTCTTGGAAAGACAACCATCGCCCATATCATCGCCAAAGAAATGGGGGCGGCCCTGCGGTCCACCTCCGGACTGGTACTCGCCCATGCTGGTGATTTGGCGGCGATTCTCACCAATTTACAGGAGTATGACGTCCTCTTCATCGATGAGATTCATCGCCTGCCCGCCTCCGTCGAAGAGGCGCTCTATCCGGCGATGGAAGACTATCAGCTGGATTTGATGATCGGCCAAGGCCCTGCGACCAAAACGGTCAAACTCGATCTGCCTCGGTTTACCCTCGTGGGCGCGACGACCAGGGCCGGCGCGCTGACGTCGCCTCTTCGGGATCGGTTCGGGCTGGTCTACCGCTTGGAGTTCTATTCGCCGTCGGAACTCCAAGCCATTGTCACGCGGTCGGCCGGAGTTCTCGGGGTGGAGATCGATCGGGAAGGAGCAGCGGAGATTGCGCGTCGCGCACGCGGGACGCCCCGGATCGTCAATCGGCTGATCAAGCGGATCCGGGATTATGCCCAGATCAAGGCCGATGGCCGCATTACCCAGCAAGTCGCGCAGGAAGGCCTGACGTGGGTGGGCATCGACGAAGCCGGGTTCGACGACATGGACCGAAGGATTCTTCTCACGATCATCGATAAGTTTAACGGCGGACCGGTCGGCGTGGAATCGCTGGCCGCGGCGGTCCAGGAAGACAAGGGCACGATCGAAGATGTCTACGAGCCGTATCTGATTCAAGCCGGGTTTCTGGATCGAACCGGCCGTGGCCGGCAGGTGACCAAGCTTGCGTTTGAGCACTTCAAGAAGCCGTCGGCCAGGCTCCTGTAAGCGGTAAGCGGGAGAGGGCCGGAATCCTGTGTGTGATCACGTCTCACTCTTCTGAGTCCTCAGCGTCTTCCTTGCAAGAGATTTGACCGTTCCTGTACAATCTCTCTCTTCTCCCTCTGCGATGGATGGTTGGGCCTAAGCCGAGCCATTCGACTGGCCGGAAGGCCGAGGCGTGTGCATGATGCCTAAAGACATGTTCGAATATCGGCAGGAAATCGACCGGATCGACGACGAAATCCTCCGCCTACTCAATGAACGATCCAAGAGCGTCATCGAGATCGGCAAGATTAAGAAGGCCAAGGATGCGGAGGCCAACCTCCACACCCCGGGACGGGAAGCCGCCATCATTGAGCGGTTGACGCAACTCAATACCGGCCCGTTTCCCACCGACGCCATCCGCTCGGTCTACCGGGAAATCATGTCGGCGTCGCTGTCGCTGGAGGGGCCGCAGAAGATCGCGTACCTCGGGCCGCGCGCGACCTTTACGCACATGGCCTGCATGCAGAAGTTCGGCTCATCGGCTCAGTATGTGCCGGCCCACAGCATCAAGGAAGTCTTCAACGAGGTCGAACGGGGGCGGGCTAATTTCGGGGTTGTCCCGATCGAAAATACCACTGAAGGGGTCGTCAATCACACCCTCGACATGTTCATCGATTCCAGCCTGCTGATCTATGGCGAAGTCTTGCAGGAAGTGTCGCACCATCTCCTGTCAAGGTCCGGCCTGATCGAAGACGTGAAGAAGATCTACTCGCACCCGCACGCGATCGCGCAATGCCGGAACTGGTTGGAAACCAACCTCCCGCACGTCCCGGCCGTCGAGGTCGCCAGCACAGCGCGGGCGGCCGAGCTCTGCATTGACGAGCCGTCGTCGGCTGCGATTGCATCCGAACTGGCCGGCCAATTGTATGGGCTGAAAGTCATCAAGGCCCGCATTGAAGATAATGTGAACAACATGACCCGGTTTCTCGTGCTGTCGCAGAAACCGTCGGAGCGAACGGGGAAGGACAAGACGTCGTTGATGCTGTCCATCAAGGATAAGGTGGGCGCGCTGTACGACCTGCTCCGTCCGTTCGCGTCCCACGGGATCAGCATGACAAAAATTGAATCCAGACCCTCGCAGCGGAAAGCCTGGGAATATATCTTCTTCGTCGACGTCGAAGGCCACATCGCGGAGGATCGGCTCAGCAAGGCGATCGAAGAAGTGAAGGGACGGTGTCTGTTCATGAAGATTCTCGGTTCCTATCCAGCTCATCACTAGGCCATGGCACTCCACGTCCATCCAGACATCCAATCGCTGAGCCCGTATGTGCCGGGCAAACCGATCGACGAACTTCAGCGCGAGCTTCAGCTGAGCCGCGTGATCAAACTCGCCTCCAACGAAAATCCGCTCGGTCCTTCCACCAAGGCTGTCGCCGCCCTGGAGGGCGCGGCCGACCAGCTGCATCGGTACCCCGATGGGGGTGCCTATCGACTCCGTCAGGCTATCGCTGATCGCTGGAAGGTTGCACGCGAGCAGGTCATTCTGGGCAATGGATCCGATGAGATCCTGGGGTTGCTGGCCCGGACGTTTTTGGCTCCCGGCGACGAAGCCGTCATGGCCGATCACACCTTTGTCATCTATAAGATGGAAGTGACGGCCGCGCACGGCAAGCCGGTCATTGTCCCGTTGGTCAATTGGACGCATGATCTTGAGTCGATGGCCCGGGCCGTGACTCCCCGAACGAGGTTGCTCTTCATCTGCAACCCCAACAATCCGACGGGAACGATGGTGCCGGGCGAGGCTGTCAGCCGGCTGATGGCTGCAGTACCGGAGGACGTCATCGTTGTGTTCGACGAAGCCTATTATGAATATGTGCGCGATCCGCGATTTCCCGATGCGCTTGCCTACGTGAAACAAGGACGCAATGCCATCGTCCTGAGGACGTTTTCAAAAATCTATGGGCTGGCGGGGTTGCGGATCGGGTACGGCATCAGCACGCCGGAAATCAACGGCCTGCTGAATCGGGTGCGGCCCCCCTTCAACGCGAACAGCCTCGCCCAGCGGGCGGCACTGGCGGCGTTGGACGATGATGAGCACGTCACCAAGAGCCGGGCCGTCAATGCCGCCGGGATGGAGCAAGTCAGTCACGGCCTGAGAACCCTGGGATTCGCTCCGGTTCCGAGTGAGGCGAATTTTCTCTATTTCGACGTCAAGCGGGATGGGCGACAGGTGTTCGAGTCGTTGCTGCGCGAAGGGATTATCGTGCGGCACATCGAAGGGACCATGCTCAGGGTCACCATCGGACAGGCGGAGGAGAACGCCGCGTTCCTCCATGCGCTCAAGGCCGTGTTGAAATAAGGAAAGCAAAACCGCGAGGGAACCATGATTATCGTATTGAAACCGGACGCATCCGAAAGTCAAGTGGACCATATCATCGACCGCCTGCGGGATCTGGGATTGAAGTCGCAGATTTCCACCGGACAGGAGCGCACGATCATCGGGGTCATCGGCGACGACCGGATCCTGCACAACCAGCCGCTGAACGCCCTTCCGGGTGTCGAGAGTGTTTTGCCGATCCTGGCGCCGTGGAAACTCGTGAGCCGGGAGTTTCAAAAAGAAGGGACGATCATCAATGTGAACGGGGTGAAGATCGGCGATAAGAAGCTGGTCGTCATGGCGGGGCCGTGCGCGGTTGAGCGGCTCGAATTGACGCTGGGCATCGCGCATGAGGTCAAAGCCGCCGGAGCTTCGGTGCTCCGAGGCGGAGCCTATAAGCCCAGAACGTCGCCCTACTCTTTTCAAGGGTTGGGGCGGGAAGGGCTGGATTTTTTGGTTGAGGCCAGGAAACAGACCGGGTTGCCCGTCGTCAGCGAAATCCTGGACACCCGAGATATCGAACTCTTCCTGGAAAAGGCGGACATCATCCAGGTCGGCGCACGGAACATGCAGAACTTCGAACTGCTGAAGGAAGTCGGCGCCTATGACAAGCCGGTGCTCCTCAAACGAGGCCTCTCCGCAACCATCAAAGAGTTTCTCCTGTCCGCGGAGTACATCATGTCGCGAGGCAATCGTAACGTCATGCTCTGCGAACGGGGCATCCGGACGTTTGAAACCCAGTATCGCAACACGCTCGATCTGGCGGCCATTCCAACGCTGAAAAAACTGTCGCACCTTCCCGTCATCGTGGACCCCAGCCATGCCACAGGCAAGTGGGATTTGGTGGAACCCATGTCGAAGGCGGCGGTCGCCGCCGGCGCCGACGGGCTACTCATCGAAGTTCATTCCAATCCCGAATGCGCGTTGTGCGACGGCGAAGAGTCGATCGTGCCGGCGAAATTCAAAGCGTTGATGCACGACTTGGCCGCGATTGCGAAAGCCGTGGGAAGAGAGGTGTAAGAGCAGAACCATGGCGGTCCATTTTAGACAAGTGGCGATCATCGGGGTTGGATTGATCGGCGGATCGCTGGGGATGATCCTCCGGCGTAAAGGGTTGGCCGATCATGTCGTGGGCGTCGGCCGAAGCCTGGATAATCTCAAGACCGCCGTGACCGTGGGCGCGATCGATCGGTATGTGGCCGATCCCACAGACGGGGTGCAAGGATCGGATCTGGTGATTTTGGCGACACCGGTCGATACGTACGAACGCCATCTCAAGAACTGGGCCCACCGTTTGAGGCCAGGCACGATCGTGAGCGATGTGGGCAGCGTCAAGGGGACGTTGGTCGAGCGGTCGGAAGCCGCCATGCCAGCCGGCGTACATTTTGTCGGTGCCCATCCGATCGCCGGGAAAGAAAAAACCGGCGTAGCCGCCGGGTCTGATCAACTGTTTAAGGGGGCGCGCTGCATTCTGACGCCGACGAAGAGGACCGACCCGCGCGCGTTGGAACAAATTAAGCAGATGTGGGAGGCAACCGAGTCGATTCTGTTGACCATGGATCCCCATCTTCACGATCAGATTCTCGGCGCCGTCAGCCACCTGCCCCATGTGGCGGCGTTCGCGCTCATGAATGCCCTGGCCGAGTTGCGCGATCACCAGATCCCTGCATTGGATTTGGCGGGCCATTCCGGTGGCGGGTTGCGGGATACGACACGCATCGCTGCCAGCTCGCCGGAAATGTGGCGCGATATTTTCTTATGGAATCGGGACAACGTGGTGTCGTTTATCGAGCGATACGAACGGGCCTTGGAAGAATTGAAGCAGTTGATCAAGGCAGGCGATGCGGCGGGAATGGAACGTGTGCTTGAGCGAGCCAAAGCCGAACGCGAGAAGTTGAATACGCGCCCCTCGGTGCCCCTGTAACCGTATGAAGACGGCATTGACCATCACGCCGGGCCGGCCGCTCAAGGGAACCATGACGGTTCCCGGCGATAAGTCCGTCACCCATCGCGCCCTCATCCTCACGGCTCTGGCGGAAGGCACGAGCACCGTAGCCGACTATTGCCGCGGGGAAGATTGCCTGAACACGATGCGCGCCTTTCGGGCGCTCGGCATCAAGATCGACGAGATGCCTGAGCGGCTGACCGTCCACGGCAAAGGGTTTTGGGGGTTGAGCGAGCCGAATGGGCCGATCGATTGCGGGAATTCCGGGACGGGCATCCGCTTGCTGGCGGGGGTCCTGGCGGGGCAGGATTTCTTTACTGTCCTCACCGGAGACGAATCAATCCGCCGGCGTCCCATGGGGCGTGTGGTCAAGCCGTTGCGCGAGATGGGGGCTGTGATCGCGGGACGGAAAGGGGGCGAACTGGCTCCGTTGGCCATCACCGGAAAACGACTCCATGGGATGGAATACCGTTCGCCGGTTGCCAGCGGGCAGGTGAAATCCTCACTGCTATTGGCCGGCCTGTTTGCCGAGGGCGTCACCAGGTTCAGAGAGCCGCGTCTTTCTCGGGATCACACCGAGCGGATGTTTCGATTTTTCGGCATTGCCTTGACCAAAGACGGCAGCGACTTGGTACTGCACGGGCGGACGGCGGTTGGATGGGCCGGCCGTCGCGTCGTCATTCCCGGCGATTTCTCGGCCGCCGCGTTTTTTCTCGTGGGTGCGACGATCATCCCCGGCTCGGATGTGACGATCCGAAACGTTGGGCTCAATCCGACCAGGACCGGATTGATCGAGGTGATGAAGCAAATGGGTGCTGACATTCAGATCCTTGCCCAACGGGAAGAGGCGGGCGAACCGGTGGCTGATCTCCGGGTGAAGTCCGCGTCTCTCAAGGGCGTGACGATCGGTCCCGATCTCATTCCGCAGATGATCGACGAATTTCCCATCCTCTGTGTGGCCGCGGCAGTGGCGGAGGGTGATACCGTGATCTCCGGCGCCGAGGAGCTCAGGGTTAAGGAAAGCGACCGCATCGCCACCATGAGCCAAGAGTTGCAGGCGATGGGAGCGCAGATGACCGAACGGCCTGACGGCATGGTTATTCAAGGATTAGGGCGAGGAGGAGAGAACGGCCGCCTGCGTGCCGTGTCCGCGGCTCAAAGCCATGGTGACCATCGGGTGGCCATGTCGTTGGCCATCGGCGGGCTCACGGCGGACCGACGTATGACGATTGCCGACAGTGGGTGCATCGATACGTCGTTTCCGAATTTCGAGGCGACGCTCTCCCAATTGTTGACGCGCTAGGCGAGAAGATTATAATAAGCGCGGCGTATTCTCTTAAGGAGATGGAAAGGCGTAGATAGAGCGTGATTATCGCGATTGACGGACCGGCCGGGGTCGGAAAGAGCAGCGTAGCGAAATTATTGGCGGCTCGCCTGGGGTATCTGTATCTGGATACAGGAGCTCTGTATAGGGCCATCGCATGGAAAGTGCTGCATAACCAGGTGGAGCCGGCGGATCATGCGCGGGTTGCGGGTCTCTTGGAGACGACGTCGATCCACATGCAGTTTCAGAATGGCTCCATGCAGGTCCTGGTCGACGGACGCGACATCACTGGTGAACTCCGCACGCCGGAGGTGACGAGCGCAGCCTCCATCGTGTCCGCCATCCCAAGGGTTCGAGAGTGGCTGCTTCCTGTCCAGCGCGAGATCGGGCAGCGTGGATCGGTCGTGGCGGAAGGGCGCGATATCGGCACCAAAGTCTTTCCCTTCGCCCCGCTCAAGTTTTTTCTGGACGCGGATGCGACGGTGCGGGCGGAACGGCGGCATCGTGAGTTGGTGGCTGCCGGCCATCGCGAGGCGCTCGAGACGACCTATCAGGATTTGTCGGGCCGGGACACGCGGGATCGAAACCGCTCCGTTGCGCCGCTGATTCCCGCCGCCGACGCACGGCCCATTGATACCTCGACGCTTAATATCGAACAAGTGGTCGCGCAGATCATGGCGGCGGTGTCGGCCGCGTTGTGACGAAGGTCGCGTACGGCATTCTGTGGGTATTGGCGAGGGCGGTCGGTGCCCTCTGTTTCCGCTATCGGGTCGAGGGGCAGGTTCCTCACACGGGAGGAATCCTGGTTGCCGCGAATCATGCGAGTTATCTCGACATCCCGATGCTCGGTTGCGGGATGAAGCGGAGGGCCTGGTATCTCGGTCGTAGCGATCTGTTTCCCGTTCCGGGCTTGAACGCCGTGCTCCAGTCGCTGGGGTGGATTCCTGTGCGGATGGGCCGGCTGGACCGGGAGGCATTTGGAAAGGCTATCCGCTTGATTCGCGCCGGAGAGGTGGTGGTCATCTTTCCGGAAGGTGGGCGCAGTCGGGACGGGCAGTTGCGGCCACCAAAGGCGGGCATTGGCGTCATTGTCTCTCAGACCGGGTGTCCGGTGGTTCCGGCCTATCTGAAAGGGACCTTCGATGTGCTGCCAACCGGTGCCCGGTGGCCTCGATGGCGGGAAGTGACGGTGCGTTTCGGAGAGCCGATTACCTTCGAGACGGGAGAGCGTAAGGAGAGACCAGAGACGAAGCGGTTTTATGAACAGGTCAGCCGAACGGTGATCGAACGGATCGCAGCGTTGGGCCAAGTGCCTTCTCCGCTTGAGAAGGACGGTCAGACACCAGGATCACCGGAAGGGCCGATCGCCGAGGCTCGCAAGGCTGAGTGAACCCGGCGCAATTTCATCATCAGCACCCGACGAAAGTCGGAAGAGTAGGATGTTCACATGGGTACGGTATCCAATAGTAGTGAGGCACAATTAGACCGCGACGCGCTGGCCGCGTTGTACGAGGAAACATTCCGTAATTTGGAAGAGGGCACGATCACCGAAGGCCGTGTGGTGGCGCTCACCAAGGATAAGGTCATCGTCGATATCGGTTACAAATCCGAGGGAATGATTCCCAGCGATCAGTTCTCGGCGGAAGAACTGCAAAACGTGAAAGTCGGCGACCGGCTCCAGGTCTACATCGAAGAATGCGAAGACGCAGACGGCAATCTCGTGTTGTCCAAAGAGAAAGCCGACAAGATGAAGATTTGGGAAGAGCTGGAAAAGCTCTACAAGGAAGAGAAGAGCATCGAAGGCAAGATCGTCTCGCGCATCAAAGGCGGCATGATGGTAGATATCGGCGTCAAGGCGTTTTTGCCCGGTTCGCAGATCGATCTCCATCCCGTGCGTGATCTCGACGGCCTGGTCGGGAAGACATTCCCGCTCAAGATCATCAAGATCAATCACCGCCGCGGCAACGTCGTCGTATCCCGCCGCGTGTTGCTGGAAGAAACGAGGGATAAGAAGCGGCAAACGACCCTGGCCACGCTCAAGGAAGGACAGCTGATCCAAGGCACGGTCAAGAACATCACCGACTATGGGTCCTTTATCGATCTGGGTGGCATTGACGGGCTGCTGCACATCACCGACATGTCGTGGGGCCGCGTGGGCCATCCATCCGAGATGTTTACCGTGGGCGACAAGGTCGAAGTGACAGTATTGAAGTACGATCGTGAGACGGGCCGCATCTCCCTGGGTCTCAAGCAGAAGACGGCGGACCCCTGGACTAATGTGGCGGGCAAGTACCCCGTCGGTACCCGTGTCCGCGGGCGAGTGGTGAGCCTCACGGACTATGGCGCGTTCGTCGAGTTGGAGCCGGGGGTCGAAGGGCTCGTGCATGTCTCGGAAATGTCATGGACCCATGAAGTTCGGCACCCGTCACGCGTGGTGGCGGTTGGCGATCAGGTGGAGGCGGCGGTCTTGAACGTCGATCCGGCCAGCCGAAAGATTTCACTGGGGATGAAGCAGACTGCCCCGAATCCATGGGACATGATTGAGAACAAGTATCCGGTGGGGACCCGCATCGAAGGGAAAGTGAAAAGCCTGACCGATTTCGGCGCCTTCATCGGCCTCGAAGAAGGTATCGATGGGCTCATCCACATCTCCGATATGTCCTGGACAAAGCACATCAAGCATCCTTCGGAGCTCTTCAAGAAAGCGCAGAAAGTGGAAGCGATCGTCCTGCGCATCGATAAGGAAAAGGAGCGGTTGTCGCTGGGGTTCAAGCAGTTGGCTCGCGATCCATGGGATGACGCGATTCCCTCCCGGTATCATGTGGGTGACCCGGTAACCGGCAAAGTAAGCAAGGTCGCCGATTTCGGCATCTTCGTCGAGCTGGACGGCGGTGTCGAAGGGTTGATCCATATCAGCGAAACCGGCGTCGAGCCGCAGACCAAGCTGGAGGAGAAGTTCAAGCTCCAAGATAATGTCGTCGCCAAAATCATCAAGGTCGACCGGGAGGAGCGTAAGATCGCGCTGAGTCTGCGTGATCACCAGCTCGACTCGGAGCGTCGCCAGGTTGATGAATATCATTCATCGCAGGGTGCGCCGGATCAAAGTCTCGGCCGAGCGGCCAAGCAGAGTCGGAAACGGCAGCCAGCCGACGACTAGTAGGAGCGGGTGCGACTGCCCGTGTGTAGGTGGTGAGCAATGGTTGAGGACGCGGTACAGGTCCCCCGACCACAGAAGCGCCGGCCGCTGCGCACCCTATTCTGGGTGTTGGCGGCGGGCTTCGGTGGGCTGATACTTCTCAACATCTTGTTTCCCGACTTCGATGTGTCGTCGGGGGATCGGATTGCACTGATCCGCGTTGAGGGGGTCATCATGGACTCGCAGCAGACCGTCACGGATCTGAGACGGTTCAGCGAAAATCCGGCCGTCAAAGCGATCGTCCTGCGCATCGACAGCCCTGGCGGAGGGGTCGTCCCGTCCCAAGAAATCTATGACGAGGTCAAACGGGTTCGGGCCAAGAATAACAAGGCGGTCATCGCGTCGATGGGTAGCGTGGCGGCATCGGGCGGCTATTATATCGCGGCGGCCACCGACCGAATCGTCGCAAACCCCGGCACGTTGACCGGCAGCATCGGCGTGATTATGGAGACGGCCAATGTCGAAGGATTGCTGCAAAAGATCGGTGTGGAGGGGGTCGTCATCAAAAGCGGCAAGTATAAGGATGTCGGCTCTCCTCTTCGGAAGATGAGTGAGGAGGAACGAGGACTCTTGCAGTCGGTGATGGACGACGTCCACAAACAGTTCATCGAAGCGGTAGCGGAAGGGCGCGGCCTTGAATTAGACGCTGCTCAGGCATTGTCGGACGGGCGGATCTTTACGGGCCGTCAGGCGAAAGACGCCAAGCTGGTCGATGAGCTGGGCGATCTCGAAGATGCCATTCAATTGGCTGCGGACACGGCCGGTATTGAGGGCGAACCGAAAGTTGTCGAGCCCAAGCGACGGTTTTCCATCCGGGAATTGCTGGAATCCAAGCTCACGTCGATGTTCCCGAAATTGGATTTTCATCCGGGTGTGAGCCTGAAATATCTCATGGCCTTTTAGGAGGGTGTGGGAAAGGTCCGCTTAGCTGTCTGCAAGGAACGGAGCCGGTTAATCGCCGGAGTGAAGGGAGAGACACATGACCAAGGCGCAGATCATCGAACGGGTGTCCGAACAGGTCACGACCTTGACGAAGCGGCAGGCGGAGGTTGTCGTCAACACAATTTTTGACTGCGTCAGGGATTCGCTGAAGAACGGGGACAAAACCGAGATCCGCGGCTTCGGCAGTTTTCGTCTCCGGGCGCGCCGCATGAAGGAAGGGCGTAATCCAAAGACCGGCGCCACCGTCGCGGTGCCGGCCAAGCGGGTGCCGTTCTTCAAGGCCGGTAAGGAACTGAAAGAGCTGCTGAACCAATAGGCCGCCGAAAGGAACGGACATGTCCGCATCGGATTCACCTGAATCAACCGCCACGGAAGTCCGCTGGACGCCCGGCGCGCTCACGCGCATGGAGCGCGCGCCGATTTTCCTGCGCGGAATGGTCCGCCGGGTGGCAGAAAAAAAAGCGCGTGAGCTGGGCATCGCGGAAATTACGGAAGACGTCCTGGATCGATTCAAAGCCCAGATGATGGGCAGTATGGGCGGAGAATCCGGGCTGACCGAGGCTGCCGAGGCGATGGCGCAGGGCCGCCTTCCGTGGACGGCCGCCGCCCGGGAACGACTGACCAACGTTCCTGAGTTCATGCGTGCCATGATTCAGCAAATCGCCGAAGAGATCGCCAAGGAGAGAGGGCATCTCGAAGTGAACGTTGAATTGTACGAGAAGGTGGAAGCGCTCGGCGATCTGCAGGATGCTGCAGGACCAGCCATGGAATGGACCGAGGACGCGCTGGTTCAGCTGCACGAGAAGGTGAAAGAGTCTCCTCCGATCGCCGCCGAATTCGTGACGGATATGCTCAAGCGGGACGCCGAGGAGTTGGCGCACGAGCGAGGCCTCACCGTGATCAATGCCCAGGGGTTATCCCAGCTGTGGGCTAGCCCGCAGGACCATGTGGCCTGGACCGACGAGGCGTGGAAACGGCTGCAAACGGCCCCGGATTTCGTGCGAAGCGGCATTCGAAAAGCGGCAGAGCGGCGGGCAAGGAAATTGGGATTAGCCGAGATCGACTCGGACCATCTGACGACGTTCCGCAATCAGGCTATGATGAAGGCGGTAAAACGAATTCGGGCCTTCGGATACAGCGAACTCACCTTCGATGCGTTCGAAGCCGCGCTGCAGAAAACCAAACGCCTGCAAGGGAACGACCAAGCAGAAAAACGGCTTCAGGAAATACGCGGCCACTTCGCCGATCCTTCGACCAAGAAGCCGGAGGGAGGCACCCTGGGCGCCGAGCTGATGGACCGTTTCCGGAAATACCTCAAAGGCGAAGGCCCACTCTAGTCCCTCAAAGCCCACATCTCACATCTATGGGGACGACTGTCCTTATTAGTGGGCGGCTGTTTCCTTCGGCCAGAATTTATGGCGGATCTGCGGCAGCGGCTCGTTGTCGAAATTCGGAATGTCGTACAGACACCGGTCGATGGTCTCGACTTCTTCTTGGGTCAGCGGGAGCGTCACCTTCTTCTTCCAAAACTGATCCAGCGTGAAATAATCCCCCGACTGGGGTTTTTCTGCGAGCAGCGCCTTCATTTTCTCAAAGCCTGCTGTGTCAACGCCTCCGATGCGTCCCTTGTTCCGATCGTGGCACCAGTGGAGCACCTCGGCGATTCCATACATGGTAATGTCGACGTTCACAATCTTACTCATTGTAGCGTCCTCCTTAAAGAAGCGGTATTTTAGCGCAGGCGATGCGTGAAATTCAAAGCCCGATTGCGCGATTCTTCCGTTGCCAGGTTGACAGAAGGCTCTTATACTGCGCCATCCGGTTCCCCATGATGTGAGATGGTCCCAGTGCCCAAGAGCACAGAAGCAAAACAGGCGTTGTGAGCGCGGCATATTGGAGAATGAGCCCCAGTATCGGATGGTTCTTCACAGCACTCGCCCTCTGCTCCGCGTGCGGGTGGACTGCCGCCTGCGCCAGAACGGAGCCGTACAATCCTCCCGATGTCTTCTATTATTTTGCCAGTTTCAAGGTCGGCAAGAATCCCACGACCATCACCGCCGCTGATCTCAATCACGACTCCTTGACCGATCTGGTCACGACCAACATTTCCAGCAACACGCTCTCGATCCTACTGGGCAACGGTGATGGAACATTTCAAGATCATGTGCAGCTACAGGTATGTCAGGAGCCGCGGGCCCTCGCGATGGGTGATTTCAATCATGACGACCATGCCGATGTTGCCCTGGCCTGTTCCGGTGGGGATGAGATCGCGGTGTTGCTCGGCCGCGGCAACGGAAAGTTTGAAGAAGGGCCACACTATCCGGTCTTTCGGACGCCGGTGTCGCTGGCAACCGATGATGTGAACGGCGATCGGCATCCGGATCTGGTCGTGGCGCTCCGAAACGACAAGGTCAAGATCTTTCTCGGCACTGGGACCGGGGAGTTTCGGCATGGGGCACAGTACGAATACGGCGATACGCCGACCTGTGTGGCTTTATCCGATTTAAACGGCGACGGCAAATTGGATCTGGTCGTGACCAACGGGGGACCCATGTCCAATGCGGTGTCGATTTGGCAGGGGAACGGCGACGGGACGTTTCGGCGCATCAAAGACTATTCGGCGGGGAAGCGGCCGCTGGGCGTCAGTTTCTCGGACTTCAACAGCGATCGGCACAGCGATTTGCTGGTCATCAATGGGGAACGGGACAGCTTCACGACTCTGCTCGGCAACGGCGACGCAACATTCAAGGCCGGCAAGGACTCCGGTGCCAACGCCGGCCCCAACTTCGGCCTCGCGCGGGATTTCGATGGCGATCGTCTCATGGATGTCGCCATTGTGAATTTGCAATCCAACGACCTGTCGATCTTGTTCGGAAAGGGCGATGGGACCTTTCATTATCCGCCCAGGAACTACCGGACCAAGGCCGGTCCGTTTGCTCTCTTATCCTTTCGTGCCACAACGACGGGGACGGAAGAGCCAGGTTTGGCCATTGCCGATAATGGAAGCGGCAGCGTCTCGATCTTCCTCCATCGCGGATTGAAGCAAAGCCAGAAGCCGTCGGTGGAATAGAACATGCTCAGGGCACGCCCTCGACTCACGAGACGGGTAGCCCGCAAGAATCATACGGGCGAGATAATGGCCTCATTCTTGACAGCCTGGCGGCCCTTCGCTAGAGTGGCCAACAGGCCGGTCCAAGCGCGTTTGTAGAGCCAGTCATGGCGTTCCGATCTTTTGCATGGTGGTTTGTCCTAGGATCGCTGCTGACCCTTGCAGTCTTGATGGTCCAGGGTGGGGTGCGCGATTTATGGGAGGGGACTCAGCCGACCGGGGATACCAACGTGTTCGTCTACTTCGGCACGACCCTGTTTGGCGGAGGGTTGCTGGCCGGCTGTGTGGCGCTGGTGATGAACCGCATTCGCTGACACCCCTGTGGAAACAGGACATGTATGCAGTGCCTCAGGTGCAAGGGATTCATGTTGGTCGAGCGGCACTATACCCTTCTCAACCGGAGGATTCATGCCCGCTGCCTCAACTGTGGGTTCTGGATCGACCTGGCCGATCTCCTTCGATTTTTTCACAAGGTGATCGATAGCGGTCTGAAGGGCGGAAAGGTCCGGGAGACTTATTCACTGTGAAAGACAGGATGACGATCGCACAACAGGAGCGGGGCCGAATCAGTCGAGGGGTTCGCAAACTGCGGCAGTTCATCGGCATCATGGGCCTCGGAGCGACATTATTCTTCTGCCTGATCACGTCACTTCCGGCATCGGCGTCCGCAAAGGACCTCCGTCACAGTCGAGCATCGATTCATCCCGTCGGCTTGTCTCAACAGGAGTTCCCCTGGAAAAAAGTTCCGGCGAACAGCGTCCTGTTGAAGGAGCTTCGGTCCGGCCGTGTGCTCTATGAGCATGAGTCTGAAAGGCGGCTGTCTCCGGCCAGTTTGACTAAAATTATGTCGGCGCTGGTCATTCTCGAATACGGGCGGTTGGATGAGCATGCCACGATCAGCAAGAATGCCGCGCGTGCGCCGAAGACGCATCTCCGGTTGCGAACGGGCGAGGTGTTTCGGCTGGACGATCTCTTAAAGGCGATGTTGATCGTCTCCGCCAATGATGCATGTTTGGCCGCTGTCGAACATGTCGGGGGTACGGAAGAGCAATTCGTTGAGATGATGAATGCCAAGGCCTCGCATCTGGGGCTGCTCGATACGCATTTCAGCAACGGCTGCGGATTCGACGGCCCTGAACACTACTCGACGGCTGAGGATCTCGCCAAGCTCAGTGAAGTTGCCATGCAGAATCCGGTCTTCCGTGAGCTCGTGCGGGAAGAACGGGACCTCATCATGCCCGTGAGCGGCCACCGCCCCTATCTGCTGCACAATACCAATCGCCTGCTGGGCCGTATTCCCGGGGTCGAAGGGGTCAAGACCGGTTTCACATCGAAAGCCGGCCGCTGTCTCATCGCCAAAGTCTCCCAAAACGGCAGTGATCTTCTCCTCGTCATCCTCAACTCCAACCGCCGCTGGATCATGGCCAAGAGTCTCATCAACTACGGCTTACGCGTCAGCGAGACAGTACAGTAACCGGTTCTATTTTCTTCCGCGATCCGTACAGTCCCAGATCCTCGGCTGTATCCCTCCCGATACGAGCCTCCTCCTGCGAGATACGACTCGGACTAGGCCCACCGGTCAATCCTCGGATTTTTCCTCGCCTTCGATAGTGGAACGAATCTCGCAATAAATCCGGTGCCGGCAAGAAACGGATCAACTGCAACCGAGGCGCACGGTTGAGATCCAAACAACTTTCCAACGGTTCTTACAATCAAGGAGGAATGTCATGATGGACTCTGTCCGATTCCTGGTCCTCTCAGTAGCCCTGCTCACGATGGCTTCAACCGCCATGGCTGGCACAGTGCCGAAGCCACTGCCCCAATCAGAAACTGTAAAGGCTGGGGCCGTAGGCAGTGGAGACACGAAATTGGTCGACATCAATTCAGCCACGCTCGCGGACCTTCGGTCGCTTCCAGGCATCGGGACTGCCTACGCCCGCAAGATTGTGGAAGGCCGGCCCTACGCTTCTGTTGACGAATTGAAGGTGCGCAAGGTTCTATCAAATGGCATCTATGACAAGATTCGTGAACGAATCAGCGCGAAAGGACATCCGAAAGCAGTGGGCGGAGAAAAGACCGGCGTTCTAACGCCAGGCGGCGGTATGCACTGAACAGAGGAACTCCGCACGTTCGAGCGACTCCACCCGAGGGGGTGGAGTCGCCGAACACGAGGCGTGCTTTGAATCAACGCGGCGGGGTGAATTCGATGTTGACGTCCTTGCCGAGGTAGTTGACCTGGAAGCCCTGCTTGTCGTAGGCCAGCACGGCGCCCATGACGTTTTCATCTCCGTAGTCTTCTTTGCCCAACAGATTGCGAATGTCGTCGGGACTTTCACTGTTGAGCACGTTGCGGAAGACGCCTCTGGCCTTGTACGCAAACCGGTTGTTGATAAAGATCAGATCGACCTTGCCGTCTTGGATCCGCACGCCAGCCATAGGGCCGGTAGGTTTTCGCTGGTCGAGCAGAAAGATGAAGGTCGATTCTTGTTCGGCTTTGATGCCGGCGATCTTCTCATTCACCAGCATCTCAACGGCGGTGGCTTCTGAGTCGCCGAGTTTGACGCCGAAGAGCGACACCTCGACGCTCGCGATCGCCTTCGGCTCCATCACGTCGCTTTTGCTCAGCTCATACAATTCGGCGTAGCTGGCGGAAGGAGGTCCGATGAGACTCCCCGTAAGCCCCAAGGCCAGTATCCATATCGCACGATGACGCCTCGTTTTCATTTGCGTGACTCCTCTGTCCCGTGACGTTGACCCTTGTCGTCTGGGATGTGTGATCAGGGATGTTCTCTGGTCTGGACAGTGGTTAGTCGTGCGGTGCCGTGGCCAACAGCAATTCGCCGAGCCGGCGGAGACGAACAAAATAGGCCTGAGAATCGACATCCAGTTCTCCAGTCAGGTCATCCAGGTCGTTCAAGCAATCCTGCACAATAGCCACACGTTGCCGGTCGAGGCCATCTGGGCTATCGAGATAAAAGACCACACACCCGCTGATCACGGTATCCAGGGTCATCAATTGGCCCTGGTTTGGGCTGGTAAATTGGGGCCAGTCGTTTCCGCGATGTTGGTTCCATGCCGTTTCGATCAACTGTCGAGTCATCGAAGGTTCCCGTGTCCGTCCCACGCCGGCCAGGTTTGAGGCCTGATCATGGATACAGCCCTCTTTCGAGATGGGCTTGGGCCACTTGATCGATCCCACTCATGAGGGCGGCCATGCGCATCGACGTCCGGCGCTCGGTTGAAAAGTGCAAGGTGCGCTGAAAGGCTGACGTAATGATGTCCTGCAGCCGACGTTGGATGTCTGCGGCGCTCCAGAAGAACCGTTGAAGGTCCTGTACCCACTCGAAATACGACACGATCACGCCGCCGGAATTCGCCAGAATATCAGGAATAATAAAGACGCCCTTTTCTTCGAGGATGCGATCGGCATCGAGAGTTGTGGGGCCATTGGCTCCCTCGGCTAAGATCCGACAGCGCAGACGGGCGGCGTTCTTGTCGGTGATCTGCTCGGACAGCGCGGCTGGGACGAGCACGGTACAGTCCAGTTGAAGCAGCTCGTCGTTCGTAATCGCTTCTCCCAACTTGGTGTCGCGCAGCGTCTGGTCTCTCCCGCGGTACCGCCGGATGAGTTCAGGCACGTCCAGCCCGTTGGCGTTGTAAATGCCTCCGCTTACATCGCTGACGGCGATCACGCGCGCACCCTGTTGTTGCATGATGAGCGCAGTGTGGGAGCCGACGTTTCCAAATCCTTGGATGGCCACGGTGGCCTGTTCGATGGGTAGATTCAGATGGCGGAGGGCTTCCAGTGTCACGTAGACGACCCCGCGTCCGGTCGCTTCTTCGCGGCCCAGGCTGCCGCCGAGCGACAGGGGTTTACCGGTCACGACACCTGGGACGGCATAGCCGACCTGCTGACTGTAGGTGTCCATGATCCACGACATGACCTGCGCATCGGTTCCCACATCCGGTGCCGGGACATCCTTGTCCGGCCCGATGAGCGGGAAAATCTCCGCAGCATACCGTCTCGTGAGTCGTTGCAGCTCAGCGCGGGAGAGTTTCTTGGGGGCGACTTGGATCCCCCCTTTGGCTCCCCCATAGGGTAGTCCGGCCAGGGCGCATTTCCACGTCATCCACATCGCCAGCGCCGCGACTTCGCCGAGGTTCACCCCGGGATGGTACCGGATCCCTCCTTTGCAGGGGCCCCGTGCAGAGTCATGCTGCACGCGATATCCCGTAAAGACTTCAACTCGTCCGTCGTCCATGCGCACCGGCAGGCTGACGACCATCGAACGTTGGGGCAGCTTCAGCCGTTCCCGTAGATTCGGGTCCAGCTTCATGGCCTCCGCGGCTTGATCGAATTGGGCGACCGCCAGGCGAAAGGTATGGGTGTCGAGCTCCTGCATGGCACCTCGTGACGTTGCTAGAGGAATGCGGTGATCAGTGTCGGTTCACCGGCATCGGCGACGCATCCGTCCAATGTGCCGACTGCCAGTGTCCACTCAATGGCAAACACGGTGCTCCATATGTGGGCAAGCTCGTTCTTGATCTCATTCATCGGAATCTCTGTGTTCAGTAGGGTTGCCATGGAGGTCACCGGGCAGTGGGGCAATCCACAGGGATGAATCCGTTGAAAGGGCTCAAGGTCCATATCGACGTTGAGGGCGAATCCATGCAACGTGATTCCTTGATGGATTCGAAGGCCGATAGAGGCGATTTTCGCCGGCGAGGGTTTCATGACCCATACGCCGGGTCTTTTGTCGATCCGGCTGCCGGCGATGTTCCACTTTGCCAGGAGGCGGATCGTGACCTCTTCCAGCTGCCACACCAATTGTCTGGGGCCGGCTGCATGTTGGCTTAGTCTGATGATCGGATACGCAACAATCTGTCCCGGGCCATGGTATGTGACGGACCCGCCTCGATTCACATGCCACAGGTCCGCTCCATTCGCGCGCAGAGCGGCCTCATTGCCACCCCAATCCGAGAGCTTGGTGGTGCGCCCCAGCGTATAGACAGGCTGATGCTCCAGGATCAAGACGGTATCCGGCCGCAGGTCCAATTGTCGCTCACGGTGGAACCGGGACTGTAACTCCCAGGCAGTTGAATAGGGCACCGGCGTGGAGAAGGTGAGCAAGACGCCATCCGAGGAACGGCGAACAACAGGAGCTGACGCCTCTATGAGGGCTCTCAAGGTTCCGGAGGAATTCACCGACTCACCTTCTACATCCGTACGGGCGCGCATTGTCGCATAACCGACCATGTGGGGGGAAGACTTGAACAGGGGTAGGGCGGGCGCGCCCTACCCCAGCATGGGAGGAGATTATCTGATTGCGGCAAAGAGCTCTCGAATCTCAGGAGTCTTGAGTTTCTTGAGCGCCTTCGCTTCGATCTGGCGGATGCGTTCACGTGTGACGGAGAGGTTCTGGCCCACTTGCTCCAATGTGCGACCTTCCTCGACGCCGATCCCGAATCGAAGGCGAATCACGGTTTGCTCCCTTGGCGTGAGGGTGTTGAGAATCCGGTCCAACTGCTTGGTCATCTCGGTCCGGTGCACATGGGTGTCGGGAGAAACGGCCAAGTGATCGGGAATCATGTCCCCGAACTGGGTGGTTCCGTCTCCAATGGGTGTTTCCAGTGCCACCGGCTCCTGGAACGCTTGGACCGTCTCATGAAGCCGCTCAGGCCTCATTCGGAGTACATGCGCAATTTCTTCCAACTTGGCCGGTCGACCGAACTGCTGTCCCAATCTTCGCGTGACCCGTAGAATCCGATGCGACGCTTCAGTCTGGTGGACCGGAATGCGGATGGTTCTCGATTGATCCGCTAGCGCACGCGTAATGCCCTGCCTGATCCACCAAGTGGCGTAAGTACTGAACTTGAACCCCTTTCGATATTGATACCGCTCGGCGGCCTTCATCAGGCCGATATTGCCCTCTTGCACCAGATCCAGTAAGGCCAAGCCTCGTCCGGTATAGTGTTTGGCGACATCGACGACCAGGCGCAGGTTGCAGCGCACGAGTTCGTCTTTGCCTTGCTCCAGCAGGGCCCGTGCAGACCGGAGTTCCTTGATCAACGTCTTGAGCCGCTTCTCTACCGCGGCGGCCGGTTTCATCTCACGAACCGGCGGATTCAGGACGGTGAGCAACGCTTGTTCTGTACCGTCCAGCACCGTGGCGGACAGTCCGCTCAATCGCTTGACCACTTGGAGTTTCTTGATCGTTTCCAGTGAAGCCGGAGCGCGTTTCGTACGGCGCAGCGTTTTGATGGCCTGGTGAAGGGCGATACGAATACGCCGGGTGCCCTGGTCGACACGCTTGGCGATCGTGATTTCTTCCTCGCGGGTTAGGAGCGGCCGTTCGCCGAATGACCGGAAGTACAACGATTCCAAAAGAAACGGGCTGGCGCCGTGGCTTGTGCGCAGGACCGGCGCAGCCTTTTCCGTGTCCTGGGAATGTTTGTCTGTTTCCCTACGGCCGATCGCTTCCATGAGGACGCTCGCTTGTGGATTATCGGCGTCTCTGTCGACCGACTCGCGCTCATGTTCCGGTGCGTCGTCCGTTGTCCGCAGTTCTTCGTCATGCATGGCATCACCTTTCAGCTGTTGGTTACGCATCGATGCATTTCGTTAGAGACATATAGAGCCGCGAGGATTCACCCGATTCCCACCGATCTCAGACATGCTGCGAAGCAAAAGCGATGCTGGATTGAAGATGAGAAGGGGCCTGCAAAATCATATGGAAAATGCAGCACTATTAGAGATGCTTAATGAGGAAGAAGAGGGGATGTTGTTGCAGATGTGCGGCAACTATGCGGGATTGCCTACACTCCGATGCTGAACTGCCACACCATTTATTGCTTATTGCCGGTCTGCATCCCCTTGATGAACGGCGCAAGCGTGTCGATGGGAATCGGAAAAATGGTGGTGGAATTCTTTTCCGCTGCGATCTCGACCAGCGTTTGAAGATAACGCAGTTGCAGCGCGGCGGGGTTCCGGCTGATGACATCGGCGGCGTCGGCCAGGCGCTGCGAGGCTTCGAATTCGCCTTCGGCGTGGATGACCTTGGCTCGCCGTTCCCGTTCCGCTTCGGCCTGGCGGGCGATCGCTCGTTGCATCTCTTGCGGGAGATCCACGTTCTTTACCTCGACCGCCGTCACTTTGACACCCCAGGGTTCGGTTTGCTGATCGATGATCCGCTGGAGGTCTGTGTTGATCTGTTCCCGCTTCGACAAGAGGTCGTCGAGTTGACTTTGGCCGAGTACGCTGCGCAACGTCGTCTGGGCCATCATCGACGTCGCATACAGATAATCTTCGACTTGGACGACCGCGCGCTCAGGGTCAACGACCCGGAAATAAATTACTGCATTGACCTTCACGGTGACATTGTCTTTGGTGATGACGTCCTGCGGGGGAACGTCCATTGTGATGGTGCGAAGGCTGACCCGTATCAAACGATCGATGAGCGGGACAATGACAACGAGGCCGGGACCGTTGCTGCCGACGATGCCGCGCGACAATCTGCCGAGCCGGAAAATTACGGCGCGCTCATATTCGGGGAGCACATTAAAAGTCAGTTTGCCAAGGACGATGAAGAAGATGACGGCAAGCACGACTCCGACAGGGCTGAGCAGCATAGCTAGGCCTCTTTCTTCTGAAAAATTGGCGTGACATAGAGCGTGAGCCCTTCGATCCGGAGCACTTTTGCGGACCCACCTGGTTGGACCGGGGTATCGCTGACGGCGTCCCAGAGTTCTCCGTGGATCGCAAGCTTCCCGTCGGGGCACAAGGCCGTCTTGGCTACGCCGACGGCGCCGACCATGCTCTCGGCTCCGGTTTGAGGAGACCGGCGTAAAGCACGGACCCCCATGCCGACGATGAAGAGCGACACGGCCGCTGTGGTGATAATCACAGGTACGATCACGGTCCACGAGACTTGGAAGAACTCTGCGTCCGATTTGATCAACATCAAAGATCCGAGGGTCAGGGACACGACCCCCCCGATGGCGAGCAATCCATAGCTGGTGACGGTCGCTTCGAGGACGAAAAAGACAATGCCGAGAATGAACAGCAGCACGCCCGCGTAGTTGACCGGTAATGACTGGAGCGAATAAAAGGCTAGGATCAAGCTGATTGCGCCGACGATGCCGGGGAGGATGGCACCCGGGTTATACAGCTCTGCCAGCATGCCGATCGTTCCAATGGTCATCAAGAGATAGGCGATGTTGGGGTCGCTGAGCGCTTTCAAGAGTTCGAGTCGCAGACCCATCGGAAAGGGCCGGATCTCCAGTCCCGCGGTCACCATCGTAAGCGGACCGCCGGGCAGCGCAACCCTGCGTCCATGCAGTTGTGTCAACAGATCCGGCAGATCATCTGCGACCAGATCGATGATTTTCAGCTTGAGCGCTTCCTGTTCCGTGACCGAGACGCTTTTCCGGACCGCGTCCTCGGCCCACGCCACGTTTCGTCCCCGCTGCTCCGCGATGCTTTTGATGTAGGCGGCGGAGTCGTTTTCCACCTTTTCCTTCATCGTGGTGTCCATCTCCCCGCCGCCCATGGCGACGGGATGGGCGGCGCCGATGTTCGTTCCCGGCGACATCGCCGCGACATGCGCCGCCATGGTGATGAAGACGCCCGCTGACGCGGCGCGCCCTCCGGAGGGGGCGACGAAGACCACAACAGGAATCGCTGCATTCGTGATGTCCTTCACGATGAGCCGCATGGAGGTGTCCAGGCCGCCGGGCGTGTCGAGCTTGATGATGAGGACATGGGCATCCGTCTCCTGGGCGGATGCGATCGCATCGTGCAGGTATTCGGCGGCGACAGGATTGATGATGCCTTCGTATGTCGCGATGACAGCTTCCCCGGTCAGCCCAGCCCATACCGGCGTCGATGTGCTGAATCCAAGGAAGAGGGCGAGAAGAATCCCTGAGCCATATCGAAGAAATGGTCCACGCATCAGAGGCTCCGTGCGCGGGGAGTTTACTGAAACAAGGGAATGTAAGGGATCATACGGCCCACTGTGAGACGAGTCAAGGCAAGGCCTTTGGTTGCAAACGATCGAACGAACCCCCTAGAATGCCCGCCATGTCGAAGCTCTCCAACAGTGAACGGATTCATCTTGTCGATAAGAAGGGGCGTCAGTACGCGCTGACACTCAAGGCTGGAGAAACGTACCAATTCAGCGGCCAGACCATCGCACACGATCACCTCATTGGGCGACCGGACGGCACGCTGGTGACGTTGTCCGGTGGCAAGAAGATGCTGGCCCTCCGCCCGACGTTCGGTGACTACGTGCTCAAGATGCCGCGCGGCGCGCAAGTGCTCTATCCCAAAGATCTCGCGCTCATCCCCTTGTGGGCGGATGTCTATCCCGGCGCGCGGGTGTTCGAAGCTGGCACCGGCTCGGGCGCATTGACGATGGCGCTCTTGCGGGCAGTCGGGCCGAAAGGCTTGGTGGTGACCTATGAAATGCGGGACGATTTTGCCCGCACCGCCTTGCTCAATATCGACCGGTACATGGGACCCATGCCCAACTTGATGCCGATGCGAAAAAATGCCTATGAGGGCATCGTGCTGCTTGACGATGGAATCCCGTTCGACCGTGTGGTTCTCGATCTCCCGGAGCCGTGGCAGGTGATTCCTCATGCGGCCACTGCCCTGCGGTCCGGAGGAATCTATTTGAGCTTCGTTCCCACGGTTCCCCAGGTCACACAAACGGTCGAGGCGCTTGAGCGGACAGCGGTGTTCGCCATGGTGGAAACGTTTGAAACGCTGTTGCGCACCTGGTCGGTCCAAGGCCGAAGCGTGCGGCCCGATCACAGAATGGTCGCCCATTCGGGGTTTATCACAGTGGCGAGGAAAGTTGATCCCGGCTTTGTCAGTGAGACGAGTAGGCGAGACCATGAAACCGAAGCGCTAAACGAGGAGTCGGTTGAAAATGGAAAGGAGACGCCGGAGCGATGAACCGGTTGGCGGGGAAAGTCGCTCTGGTGACGGGCGGCAACGCGGGGATCGGCGAGGCGATTGCCAAGTCCTTCGTTCGGGAAGGGGCGGCAGTAGCGATTACCGGCCGGCGCCAAGAGGAGCTGGACCGTGTCGTGCGTGAGATTGGGCCACCCAGCGGTCGGGTCATTGCATGTGCCGGTTCTGTGACGGACGACGGCCATGCACGGTCGGCAGTGGCCGAAGTGGTTCAGCGCTTCGGTGCGGTGGACATCCTGATCAACAATGCGGGGGTCGGCGAGTTCGGCCGCCGGCTCCATGAGCTGGACGATGACACCTGGGCCCGCGTGTTAGATGTCAACCTGACCGGTGTATTTCGAATGACCCGTGCGGCGATACCGGAAATGTTGAAGCAGGGGCGCGGCGCGATTATCAATATTTCTTCGATCGCGAGTCTGGTCGGGATTCCCTATCTGCCGGTGTACGCTGCCTCGAAAGGCGCGCTGGACGCGCTCACTCGCGCCATCGCCATCGATTACGCGAACGACGGTATCCGGTGCAATGTGGTCAATCCCGGGCTGATTGCCACCCCGATGGCGGCCCCGCTGATGGCCAATCCTGAACAGCTCGATCCGATTCTCGCCCACTATCCGATTCGTCGGCCGGGTAAGCCGGAGGAAGTGGCTGCGATGGTGCTGTACCTTGCCTCCGATGAGGCCGCTTGGGTGACCGGGGGCACGTTCACCATCGATGGGGGCATGACGGTGTGGTGAGGCTGCCGGGAGCTAAGTCAGGCCGATTTGTTCGTTATCATGGAAATCAACGTTCAGACTCAGTTTTGCGGCGTCATCGGTAATCCCGTGGAACATTCGTTGTCTCCGGCGATCCATAACGCCGCCTTCCGGAAACTCAGTCTTAACTTTGTGTATCTCGCGTGGAAAGTTGACGTGATCGGCGATGCGATCAAGGGACTCCGCGCACTCGGGAACTTTCGCGGTGCCAGTGTGACCATTCCGCACAAGGTATCGGCCGTACCGTTCCTGGACGATCTGGAACCAACGGCGCGGCACATCGGCGCGATCAATACCATTGTGGCGGTGCGAGGGCGGCTGATCGGCTACAATACGGATGCGACCGGCTCCGTGCGCGCGTTGAAAGAGGGGGGGGTCACTCTCGAAGGACGGCGCATAGTCATACTGGGGTCAGGCGGTGCCGCGCGGGCTATCGCCTTCGCTCTGGCGGCGGAGTCGGGAGCAGACAAGCTGACTGTGCTCGGAGTCGACGACAGGGAACGCAGTACGTTAGCAAGCGATCTCCGATCCAAGACCAATGTGGCCATTGAAGATGCGTTTCTCGACGACCGCACCCTTGGCCGGACAGTACCTGAAGCGCAGGTCCTGATTCACTGCACTCCGATCGGCATGTCGCCCAAGACCGATGCCACCTGTGTGCCGGCTTCGCTCCTGCACCGCGGACTCGCCGTGATGGATATCGTCTATACGCCGCGGGAGACGAAGCTGCTTGCGGATGCCCGGTGTGCCGGGTGCCGGACGATTCCAGGCCTCGAGATGTTTCTCAATCAGGCGGTCGCGCAGTTCGAGCTTTGGACCGACCGACCCGCTCCGGTCGATGTGATGCGTGCTGTGCTGGAGTCCCGATTCCAATGAATGTTGTGCTCATCGGGTATCGCGGAACGGGGAAGAGCACGGTAGGAAAAGTAGTGGCCGCGCGCCTCGGCCGGACCATGGTCTCGACTGACGCGGAAATTGTGAAACGGGCTGGACAAAGTATCCCGGAAATCGTTGCGCAGCATGGGTGGGACTACTTTCGTGATCTCGAGTCTCAGGTATGTCGCGATCAGGCAGAGGGAGAAGGATTGGTTATCGATACTGGCGGCGGGGTGATTCTCCGCTCGGAAAACGTCGAGCGGTTGAAGCACCATGGCGTCGTGTTTTGGCTGACCGCGTCAATTGCCACGATTGCGAAGCGAATTGGCCGGGACACCCAACGTCCTTCGCTCACGGGCACCAAGTCGTTTGTCGACGAAATACAAGACGTCCTCCGCGAACGGACGCCGAAGTATGAGGCTGCGGCGGATCATGTCATCACGACCGATGGGCGATCGATTGTGCAAATTGCGGACGAGATTATTGCCCGGTTGTAGCTGATTCTCGCCACGTCCCTCGTGCCGGATCATATCCTTGACAAGCCTTCGCATTACATGATTCATGTAGCCATGTGCGCCCGTAGCTCAGTTGGATAGAGCGCCGGGCTTCGAACCCGTAGGTCGCAGGTTCAATTCCTGCCGGGCGCACCAATAATTCAACGGGTTACTGGATGCCCCCCTCTCCTCCCGCTGTGTTGGTTGCGCGGGGGTTGCAGATCCGACCTCATCCCAGCGTGGGGGCGTAGGGTCATCGAGCCGATCGACCGCCTGCCGATTGCCTCCCGGAATGAGAGGCCCAGACAGATCCACCGTGATAGCGATAGAGCTGTGCCCCATTTGTTCCTTCACATATACCGGACTCTAACCTTGCTGGAGCAACAATGGGTTTGCTGGTTATTTCCTTGGGGCAATGCCTTTGTGTGCTTTCACTCCCCAGTGACCAGGTCATACCCTGGAGCAGGCTTAACGATGTGTACCTTGTCACCTTCGAGCAACGCACTACTGGGGTTATTCACGATACGGTCGCTTTCGGAAATCCCTTCCTGGACCTCCACAGAGCTGTCGAGCATTTTAGCTACAGCGATCGATTTGAAGTGAATCCGGTCGTCATCTGTGAGGACGGCCACCTGCGCGCCACGCTCCTGAAATACCATCGCGCTGGTCGGAATCGTTATCACACCAGACTCTACCGGAGCGGTCAAACGGACTGTAGCGTAGGAGCCTGGCCACAGCTTCCGATCTTTGTT
>JAYWIP010000152.1:0-16295 GCA_039794465.1 Nitrospira sp. | reverse complement strand
TGCGGGCTCACGATGCGGGCCGGCAAGCATCGTTTGAGCAGCGCACGGGACTAGGCGTGCGGCTTGACCAGCTCAGCACGGTGCTCGACCAGAACGGCCGCATGATCGTCTGCGAAAAAACGAGGCAGTTGGCCAGGCGGGTGCCCTTTCAGCGGGCGCTGGCGGAGAGGGGGTTGCGGTTGGTTGAACCGCCTGAATTGATCTGCTATCAGTCGGTTGAAGAAGTTACGGACGATGGGCCTCTGTACCATATGCAGAAGGGAGGCGCGGTATTGTTGGATTGGAACGAAACAACAGATCTTGATGACAGCGCACCGTTCGACCCCTCCGATCTGCTAAGGCAGTCTCGCGATCCCGATGCTCCGTTGTATGAAAATCACAAACCAGCCGCGCAGGCAGCTTGGGAACAGCTTAACGATCGCCGGATCATTCAAGAAACAACTCGTCAGGAGCCCGATGGCCGCCAGCTGCATATCGAACTCGGCAGATCCGAAGGCCTGGTATACCTCTATTGTGCCAATACGTTCGATCAACGACAGTTGGTCATTGTTGAGCCGACTCGAGCAGCCATGCTTGACTCCTATTATCGAGAAATCACTGGGAGTATGGCATGAGTGGAATTGAATCGGGACGGCTCGGGTTATGCATGTCTGCGTTGAAAGAAAAGAATTTAATTCTCCGTTGACAGAGGACGATAAAGAGGAGTAAGGAAGCAGATAGATACACGGCCCTTTGGTCCACATGAACAAAGTAAGCCGTGTCCGGATAGTCCTCCAATTCAATGTCGAAACCGGGAGGAGGGGAGTATGGACGGCCTTAGTCCACCGGATCAGGCAGGCCCGCCGAGCCACGGGCGGGTTTCTTGCCAGCCACGCTAGCCGGTTCTCCATCGGCTGTCGCTTTCCCGCGTGCGGGATTCTTCTGATTGACGAGCCTCTGTGGAGAGCCGAGACGGGCGTGAGGAACACAAGCCCCTGGGATTATACTCATTTCCCCTGGCGAGCCGCTCATCCCCCGGTTCTCGTGCGGGTCTTTACAACCACATAACGAGACGCTCGGCGTCCTAAGCGCCTAGATGCAGGCGATCTGTGAACGGCAGATCGCCTGCAGAGTATTTCCCCTCGAATGAGCGAGAGGAGAGCAAAGCTGAGAAGCCTAGGGTGTTCCGTCAGGTGGGTGACGGGCATGCCATGTCGTGCGAGGAGACATCGTATCAATCGGGTATGCGGTCCGAACGAAAGGAGCAACCATGGATACTACCTTATTGACGTTTGCCCTTGTCATGCTCTCAATCTTGGTCGGCGGAATCGTTGTCTACAAGAAGACCCAGTAACCGCTGGGCAGAGGGGATTTTCCTGTTGAGCGGTTTGGGTTGTGAGATTATATATTCGAAATGCGTCGAGAGGCGCAGGGGTAGCTTGCGCCTCCCGACCCGCCCGTAATGATCTCGTAATTCCCTGCACTAGAAAAACGAGGGCAAGGGAGTGACTCTCGTGCAGGGGCGCTCATCGACTTGCTGCTACTAGGCGTTAACTTGCCACGAACTTGAGCGCGATGCCGTAAATACAGAAGCGTAGGCCAATCGTGCAGACTATTCTTCTATTCGCCCTTTGCGGAAGCGCAAGGCGAAGTCGTGCGGGCGTGTGGAACAGATCAGCTGCCGATCCATTTCCAGAGGCAGGGTGTGAGCATATAGGCCGCGGCAGACACTAGCACCCCGATCACCACGCCGAGAAGTCCAGCCACGTAGAGCCCGGCAAACGGCGCCACGAACACAATCAGGATCATGAATAAGGCCAGCGACCGGTGGCCTTCGTAGAAGGTGCGGCAGGCTTCAGCCGAGAAGGACGCGGCGGAGTCAGAGTGCTCAGACATGCCCGGAGTATAGACGAAACCCACCGTCTTGTCTGTCACGGCTGCCTCCCGCCCTCACTTCGGTTGCATCCGATGGCATCCGGATGTGAGTGGGGTGATAGGGAAGGGGTGAGGGGTTAGCATTCCCTCGGCGGTTCTCGTACCTGCTTTCTCCATGAGGGGAAAAAGGCCGGCGTCGCCGCTTCGTAACGATCATAGGCCTCACCGAATTGTGCACGGGCTTCTGCCTCCTCTGAGTGAGCAAGCTGGACGTACAATCCCACGAGCATAGGGAACATGACCAGGGTCGGAATGGTCGGCCACTGGAGAAGAAAGCCCAGCATGATCATGATGAAGGCCGTGTACTGCGGATGTCTCATCCAGGCATAGGGTCCGGTCGTGGCGAGAGTCTGGGCCCGTTGCGCCCAATACAAGACGCGCCAGGAGACTGCCAGCAGAATCAGTCCCGCGAAGACTACTACCTCGCTGAAAATATGCAGAGGATCAGAATGCGCCGGCCCTTGCCTGCCCAGCAGGGTATGCCAGAAGTGGCCGGTGTCGTGTGCAAACGGGTCGATTTCTGGATAATGGCTCGACAGCCATCCTGAGAGCAAATAGATGCTCAAGGGAAATCCATACATCTCCGCAAACAGGGCGACAATAAACGCGGAGAAGGCACCGAGCGATCGCCAATCGCGCGTTGTCCGCGGGCGCGTGAAGCTCAGGGCGAAGAGAATAAAGAAGACGGAATTGACGAGGACCAACCACCACATCCCGTAGGCCGCGTCGTTATCCATAAAAAATGCCTTTAACAGTTGGCGGGGGGAAGGGCTATCAAGCCTTTCTCAAGATGTGACACAACAAGCAACTCAAGGGGCTTACCAGGCACAAGCCCCGCAACCATCAATGAAGATGGATGATGGCCGCCCTGGCAGTCAACTGGCGGTGTCCCGATCATGATTGGATGGCGAAGTTCACGATGCTGTACGTGCCATAGCTCCCGTGCCGTGATTGAAAAGTCCTTGAGCCGGCCCGGGTTTCGTGGCCACCAGGCTAAGACGCACTCAGCTGTCGCTTGAACTCCAGCGGCCTGAAATCTGGTGTTGTGACGAGGGCTGGCTGCTGACGGTAGGAGGGGGGACGCCCCGGTGTTGAGCCGGAGCCCGTCGAGTTTACGGTGCGGTTGAAGTCGCCAGCGGCTCGTCCCGCTCAGATGGCGGTGTCGTCGGCGTATCCTGATTGAATGCCGCCGGGAGCACTTCTTCGATGCGCTCGACCAGGATGAACTTGAGTTCATCCCGTACTTCCTGCGGCACGTCTTTCAGGTCTTTCTCGTTCGCCTTGGGCAGAATGATCCGCTTGATACCCGCGCGATGAGCCGCCAGCACCTTTTCCTTGATCCCGCCGACCGGCAGGACCAACCCGCTCAAACTGATTTCTCCGGTCATGGCCGTATCACTGCGGACGGCTCTTCCTTCGTACGAGGAGGCCAGCGCCGTGGCCATGGTGATCCCGGCCGAGGGGCCATCTTTGGGAATGGCTCCTGACGGCACGTGGATATGGACGCCGTTGCGTTTGAAGCGCGAAATGTCCAGTCCCATGCTTTCGGCATGCGACCAGAGGTAGCTTCTCGCCGCGCGCGCCGACTCCTGCATGACGTCGCCCAACTGACCGGTCAGCGTCAGTTCGTGGCTGCCGGGCAAGAGCGTCGTTTCGATATAGAGCACATCGCCGCCCGTAGGAGTCCAGGCCAGGCCGGTGGCCACACCGGGAGGCAGATTCTTCCGCGCCTCCTCGGGCATGAACCGTTCGGAGCCCAGCCACTCATCGAGCACATTGGCTTCAATTGTCACGGGCGTTCGCTCCTGTCCTTCCGGCAGGTCGGCAAAGGCGAGCGCGACTTTTCTGGTCAGGCGTCCCAACATCTGTTCAAGCTGGCGCACGCCGGCTTCTCTGGTGTACCGGCTAATGACGAGATTCAGCACGTCATCCGACAGTAATGCCTGACTCGCGTCGAGGCCCGCTTCTTTCAGCCGTCGCGGCCACAGGTAGCGGCGGGCGATTTCGGCCTTCTCCCGCTCGCTGTAGCCCTGCAGTCGGATGATCTCCATGCGATCCAACAGGGGCTGGCTGATGGTGTCCAGCGTGTTCGCCGTCGTAATGAAGAACACCTTCGACAGGTCAAACGGGAGATCCAGATAGTGGTCGCGGAACGTGTGGTTCTGCGCCGGATCAAGAATTTCCAGCAGCGCCGAGGCGGGATCGCCCCGGAAGTCTCGCCCCATCTTGTCGACTTCGTCGAGCATCAAGACGGGATTGTTGGCGCCGGCTCGACGGACGGCCTGGATAATGCGGCCCGGCAGCGCGCCGACATAGGTCCGGCGATGGCCGCGCAATTCGGCTTCGTCATGCACGCCACCCAGGCTGAACCGCTCGAACGTTCTTCCCATGGCGCGCGCGATGGACTGTCCCAGACTGGTCTTCCCGACGCCCGGAGGGCCGACCAGGCAAAGAATCGGCGCCTTGGCCGTCGGGTTCAATTTCAAGACCGCGAGGTGTTCGACGATCCGCTCCTTCACTTCTTTGATGCCGTAGTGATCTTCTTCCAGTACCTGGCGGACGGTGGAGAGATTCAGGTGGTCCTCGGAGGCTTTCTTCCACGGCAGCTCAAGTACCAGTTCCAGGTACGTTCTCAGCACCTGATGGTCAGGCGATGATGGCGGCACCTTGGCCAATCGCGCCACTTCACGCTCGACTTCTTTCCGGATATGGTCTGGGAGGTCGGCCTCCTGCACTTGTTTCTTGATCAAGGCGATCTCGCTCTCCTCGCCCTCGCCTTCGCCCAATTCTTGTTGGATCGCTTTCAGCTGTTCGCGCAGGATGTATTCCCGCTGGCTTTTGCTGATCTTCTCCTTGGCTTCGCTGGCAATCTTGTCACGCAACTGTAAAATTTGAATTTCCTTTGAGAGCGCGGCATAGAGCCCGCGCAAGAGGTCGGCGGTGGAGGACGTCTCCAGCAGTTTTTGCTCTTCGGCGACCGTCAAGTTGACGAGGGATGCAATCCGGTACGCCAGGGCGACCGGGTCCTCTTCATTGCTCAGGACGACGCTCGTTTCCTGAATGCCGGGCGCCTCGATCAAGCGCGGAAGATCTGAGACGAGTTCTTGGATAGCCCGCCGCAGCGCCTGCACTTCCGGTCCGCTGTCCGAGGGGCGTTCAAGCGGGCGTACTCTGGCAAGAGTATACGGGGTCGTCTGTTCTTCTTTTAGGAGGACGACGCGCTCGACACCCTGCGCCAGAACATGAATCGAGCCTTCCGATGTTTGCCCGATCTGCTTGACGATCGCTTTGGTGCCGATGGTATACAAATCGGCGAGCGAAGGCTCTTCGGTCTGAGGATCCCGCTGCGCGACGACCACGATCGTCTTGTCCTCCGTCTTCATGGCTGCCTGAACCGCCGCCATGGACCGTTCCCGTCCGATCGTGAGCGGCATCATGACGCCGGGGAACAACACCGTCCGTTTGATAGGGAGCAGAGGCAAGATCGATAACGGGTTGTTATTCACGCGAAAATCATCCTCTCTGGTCGGTCAACGGAAGACATCCGTAGTTGGGTCACAGGATTGTTGATAGGTCTGTTCTTCGGGAAGTCAAGTGCAGGAGGCAAGCCGCGGTGCTAACCAGTCGAAATCATGCGGGAGCGCCGACTGGGAGCGGAAGGCTCAGAGCGTGACCTGGTTCGCGGTCGCGTTCCCGTTGGTGCAAAACAACCTGAGGGTGTGCTATTCAATCCAGGCGGTCTTCCAGATTGTGAGCGCATTGCGCGAGCAACCAGATACATCCCAAACATGAACTACTGTAGCCAGTGCGGTGCCCCAGTCATTCAAACGATTCCACCGGGGGACAACTTGCCTCGGCATGTGTGCAGGCAGTGCGAATCGATTCACTATCATAATCCGAAGATCGTCGCCGGCTGTATCCCGGAATGGGAGGATCAAATTCTCCTGTGCCGCCGCGCAATCGAGCCGCGGCGTGGGCTCTGGACCTTTCCGGCTGGTTTCATGGAAATCGGTGAGAGCACCGAGCAGGCGGCGATCCGTGAGACGAAGGAAGAGGCCCAATCAGATGTAGAGATTACTGCGCTCCATTCCGTGCTCAGTTTGCCTCATATCGGACAGGTGTATCTTGTCTTCCGCGGACGGATGCTCTCGCCGACTTATGAGGCGGGAGCAGAAAGTTTGGACGTGCGGCTGTGTTCTCTTTCTGCGATTCCTTGGGAGCAGATTGCGTTTCCGGTCGTGCGCGAGGCCCTCCGGCGCTATGTCGACGATGTGACGAGCGGCCGATTCCAGCTGCATCTCGCCAGCCTGCCAGACCGTTTTCCGGACTAAGATCCTGTCAATATTCGATATCGGGGGGGCATGCACGATGCGTGGGTTCCGGACCTCTGCGTAGTGCGAGGGCCTGGAAGGATACGGCTGATTAGGAGATGATTTCAGGAAGGGAGCGAGATTTTTCCGGCGGATGACGCAAGCTGTGCGATAACGCGGGTGAGTCGCTCTTGGTCAGAGGATGCGACAGTCAGAAACTCGAACCCAATGCCATGGGTGCCGGTCCATCGGACCGTCGCGTTGCTGATCGTGATCGGCGTAGATTCGCCGGGCGGTTGGATCTGCAATTCGAGCTGCATGCCGGTAAAAGGGCGGATGACGCTCTCGATCCGACAACCCTTCTGGGAGAGATCCTTCACCGATCCCGTGTATCGCAACTTGTCTCTTTGGACAATGGTGCTTGGAATCGTGACGGGGAACCGCTGGTACTTACGGACAACCATCTCACATCCTCGGTGTCAGTCGCCAATCGCGCCGGGCGAGATTGTTTCCCACAATGCGGCGTGCCGCAGATCCAGCTCGGAGTCTGGGTCTTCACAGCAGGCTATTGGCCCGGGACGATCTTGTCAATAAATTCAACAATCCTTGCGGTTGGTTGGCGATCAGAACCCGCTATCGGATGAAGTTGAGTAACCCAGGAGTTCGATCAGCGGAAAGACTGTCACCATCCATAATAGGGCTGGCGCCAAAGAGGACCGTGAAGATGAAGTGGTCCATAGGCCCACGGGCTGCCAAGGTGAATCCCGAATCCTAGGCCCGGCGGATAGAAGTTCAGATAGGGAGCAAAGGGATAAAAGGTAGGCGAGATATTCACTGTCTGCCGGTCCGACAGCCGCCGTTGTAGGTTGGCTGTCACGACGGTCTGCCGATCTACCTGGTCTTTGAGCCGACTGACAGTCTCTTCCTGAGTACGAAGTTGACCTTCGAGTTGTGCGATTTTCTCCCGCTGCAATTCGGTCAGAGTGTTGAGACAGCGGGTTCGGGCGTCGTCTTTGTAGGTGGAGCATTCCCAGGGGATCACCGGGGTTTCCGCATGGGATGGGAGCGTGATCAGGAACAGCAAGAATGCCAGGCCGCCGGCCTGAATTACGGTGCGTGTGAAGGGTCGTCGCAAGAAACCCACTCCAAGGCTGGTTCGAGTCCGCATCGCGCCCCCCTTTCCCCGCTTGCCGTTAAGCATAGCCTACCACGAGAAATTCTCGCTGAACAGATCGTGCGTTTGCTTTTGGAAAAACAGGTCCCTACAATGCCGGCGGTTGTGAATGGTGAAGGCATGGCCAGTCGCGCCCTACCGAAGAAGCCTCGTCTCAGGAAACACTCTGGCCGATCGGTTACCCTGGATGTATCCGCCAAGCGTCGGTTTCAACAACGTCTCTTGAAGTGGTACCGTGAACATGGCCGCGATCTACCTTGGCGAAAGACGTCGAACCCGTACCATATCCTTGTGTCCGAGGTGATGTTGCAACAAACTCAGGTGGATCGGGTCATCCCCAAATACCACGAGTTCTTGGAACGGTATCCCAGCTTTGAGGAGTTGGCCGAGGCCACGGTGGCCGACGTCAAGAAGACCTGGTACCCCCTCGGATACAACGTCAGGCCGGAGCGGCTGCACAGCATCGCCTGCGAAACGGTGGAGCGCTATGGGGGAAAATTGCCCAACGAAGCGGATGAGTTGTTGTCGTTCAAAGGTATCGGCCGGTATACAGCCGGCGCAATCCGTTCCTTCGCCTTCAATGAGGACGCCCCGATTTTGGACACCAACGTAATTCGGGTGTTGCACCGGGTCTTCGTGGCCACGGGTGATCCCAAGACACAGAAAGCCATGTTGTGGGAGATGTCCGAAGCGTTGATCCCCCGCGGGAAAGGATACGACTTCAATCAGGCGATCATGGATTTCGGAGCGACGGTCTGCACGGCTCGCGATCCCTATTGCCTTCTCTGTCCGATGAAGTCGTTGTGCAAGACCTATCCGTTCAGTCCGGCGCCTCGCAGTTAGCCGAGTAGCGCTATGAACGTCATCGAAGTGGCGGCGGGGCTCATTCGGCATAAGGGGCGCTACTTGATTGCACGTCGGAAGCCGGGCGTTCATCTGGCGGGGTTTTGGGAATTTCCGGGGGGCAAGCGGGAGACGGATGAGTCCTTGGTGGAATGTTTGCAGCGGGAGCTGTTCGAAGAGTTGGGCGTCAGAATCGACGTGCCGATTCCCTACCGGATCGTTCGACACAACTATTCTGAAAAGACCGTGGAACTACATTTCTTCCATTGTGCCATCGAAGAGGGGATGCCGGCACCTGTCGATTGTGCGGAAATTCGATGGGTGTTGCCCGAGGAACTGACGCAGTTCAAGTTTCCACCGGCGGACCAAGTCATCATCGAAGCGTTGCAGCGCGACACAATTCGGGAAGGAACCTAGCGGTGAAAGTTGTGCTCGATATTGAAACTGTCCAGGCGCCCCGCGATGAGTGGGCCCGTCTGGCCGGCAGGACTTCGCTGGATAATGAACATGCTGAGTTCGACGATAGCGGCGATCTCTTCACGGCAGGGGCGGCTGAAGAGCGGCGGCGAGCAGAGGATGAATTGTACGCCAAATCGGCGTTCGACGGCACCTTCAGCCGCATCGTCTGCATCGGGTTGCTGGAATTTTCCGATCAGATGGAGGCCCGGAGCGCTGTCGCATGGTACGGCGGGGACGAGCGGGAACTGCTCCGCCGCTTTTGGGCGCGTCTTGCACAGGATCGTGCGACGCTGTTCATTACGCACAATGGGTTGGGATTCGACCTCCCCTTTCTCAAGAAGCGGTCGATCATTCACCAAGTGAAGCCGAGTCTGGATATCAACCTGGCGAAGTTTAGGACTGAGCCGGTCTACGACACGATGGCGGTTTGGAGTAACTGGGATACGCGAGGGTGGGTCAAGCTGGACGTGCTGGCCCGGGCCTTACAGGTTGAGACAAAGTCCGGGAGTGGCGAGCAGGTGGCCGAGATGTGGGAGAAGGGGCAGGGGCTCGAACTCGCCCGGTATTGCCTGCAAGATACGTATGTCACGTATGCGTGCTATTGCCGTATGAACTTCCGGCAGCCCCTGTCCCGTGAAGTCGTGCTGTTGCAGCCTGAACTGCTTGACGTCGGTTGAACGATCGGCCGACTTAGCGGGTCGGATAGGCCTCAGCTGGTTTTCGTTTTGGCACCGAAGGTTTGGATACGGTGTTGGTTTTGGCTTGCGCCGAACGTTCCCGGAGCTCTTGCTTCATCCATTCAACTTCTTTCTTCAGCATCGCGATCTCGGATTCCTTCATCCGGTTGGCCTCGCGGACTTGCCGAAGTTCGTCCAACTTCTTGACCAGCAGTTCGTTATTCTTCGTCTCCAGGTCCTCCGACTGGCCGGCTGTGGCTGGCGGAGTATTGGCGGCAAACGTTGGAGCGGCTGCCGGAACATCATGCTGTGCGGGCTTCGTTTTCACGAGCGGAACGGGCAATATCACCGGAACCGGCAGAGACTTCGATTCGGCGGCCGCAACGGGAATGGTCCCAGGCAGGGATGCTTTGGCAAGCGCCTGGGGATCAATGATCATGGCTAGGGTGCCGGGAGTCCAGTCTTCGTTGTAGGCCGGTGCTCGTTCAATACGGGCTACCCCGCTCGGCATGAACCCCGAGATTCTTCGGTTGTTGCTCGGATTGATGGTGAGATGGAGAGAGCCTCGGGAGACATAGAGGGTGCCCGCTGCGGGTTCAGCGCCTGACCCTGCCGATGGAGACACCGTGAAACCGACAATCTGTTCCGGTTTCGCTTGCGATAGGCCTTGGGCTAGCAGGGGAGCAAGAAACTCGGCGTCCTCATCGCTGAATACTCTCATCGGCTTGCTGCCGCTGGCGGGCATTTTCGGAGACGATTTCGTCACCTCATCGGCGATCACCCCTTTCACTGCACTGAGTAGGGTGGCCTGGTCGACCACAGCCGGGTGGTTCGCTTCAAACGACCAATCGGCGACATCCTTGATATACACCGATCCTCTGGCGCTTTTGTGCACGTTCGACCAGCCATAGAGGGTCGAACATCCAGTTGCCAGGAGGCTGAGGGAAACCAATGCGCCGGCATAGCGGATTGTCTGCGCTCGAAAGAATGTGTGCATGACGGTTCTCCTCATCGGTGTCATTACGGTATCAAGATAGTGGATGGGTAGGAAATGATTTCTGAAATGCTGCAGCCCCGAGTCGTGCCGGTATATGTGCCGTGCACGATCTACCAGATCCCGAGCCCCATCAGTACAATGCCCATGGCGAGCCAGCCAATCACGCCGACGGAAATAATCGTTTCGAGCGTGACGCGGGACTCTGAGGCAGGGTTCTTTGGATCGGCATTGAGGGGCTTCATAGCGCGAGAATACTCCTTCTTAGTTTGTTGAACGTGTACGTATTGAATGTGTGGACAATTCCCAGCAAGGACCATGCCTTTAGATTGCCCCAGGTGATAATTTTGCCTACAAGGGGAGCATCAGATATCGAAGCTTCAACGCCTTGAGGAAGCCAGATTCTTGGGACATTCTATTGACTATAGAAAAACAAGCGACGTTTCGTGTGAAATCAGATTGTTAGGATCAACACATGAAGCGTTTCGCCGGTGAATGGCCTCATCAGGTACCTGTCTCAGCAGATGATCGAATCCCTGATAGGGAAGGTCTGATCGTTGGGAATGGGAGTGGGCTTGGTTTGAAGAGAGCCAAAATATGTCCACTAGGGGTAGATGAACGTGCAGAATTGTTCCGCAGACCGGTGGGAGGTGGAGAACGTTTGCGGATCATTCCCCGTACAGGGTAGCGGCGGAAGCCTCGAAGATATGTTTTGTCACCACAGTGCCGGGTTCGAAGGGGTCGGCTCCCTTATCCCAGACCACGGTGATGTTTCCGTCCGTTTTCCCCATTCCTTGGGTCGAAGAGCGGGTGGCATCGCCTTCGACCAGGATTTCGACATCCCGCCCGATGTAGCGGCGGTTGCGTTCCAACGTGATCCGGCGCTGGAGTTCCACTAATGTCGAGACGCGGTTGCCTTTGACCCAATCCGGGACATCGTCGGCGAACTTTCTCGCGGCGATCGTGTTCTTTCGCTCAGAATATTTGAAAATGTAAGCCGAATCGAACCGCACCTGTTCGACTATGCGGCGGGTATCGTGAAACTCTTCGTCCGACTCCGAGCAGAATCCGCAGATGATATCCGTGGTGAGCACGATCTCGGGTATGACAGTTCTGATGCGTTCAACCAGGGCCAGATAGTCCTTCGCCGTATAGGTTCGTTCCATCAGGCCGAGGATCCGGTCGCTTCCTGCCTGAAGCGGGAGATGAATGTGTTTGCAGATAGTTGGATGGGTGGCGATGGTGTCGATCAACGCCGGCGGGAAGTCCTTGGGGTGGGGTGAGGTAAACCGAACACGATCGATGCCTGATGTGTCCGCGACCGCCCTGATCAGCTTGGCAAAATCCCAGTCCTCGTGCCGGTAAGAATTGACGTTCTGGCCCAACAGAGTGATTTGCTTGAATCCGCGGGCGGCGGCGTCGCGTGCTTCAGCCAGAACGGCTTCCGGGGGACGGGATCGTTCCCGCCCACGGGTATAGGGCACCACACAAAACGAGCAGAAGTTGTCGCAGCCCCGCATGACGGTGATCCAGGCATTGACCCCGTTATCCCGGTCCGGAAGCACGCCTTCGTAGGTTTCATACTCCGAGAGGTCGAGCGCAAACCCTTTTTGGTCAAACCCCTGTTCCTGGGTCTCAAGGGCGCGGGAGAGTAGCCTGGGTAGTTGCCGGTAGGTGTCCGGTCCGGCGAGGATATCAACGAGCGGCTCTTTTTCTGCCAGCTCGTTTTTCAAATTCTGAGCCATGCAGCCCAGAATACCGACCACTAACGGACGCTGGTTCTTGAGCCCTTTCAGCTCGGACAGATGTGCGTATATTTTGTTGTGGGCGTTTTCTCGAATGGCGCAGGTGTTCACCAGCACCACGTCGGCCCGCTCACGATCCGGTGTGAAGGTGAACCCTTCCTGCTTCAGTATCGACCGGACCAGCTCGCTGTCGGATTCGTTCATCTGACAGCCGAACGTTTCAATATGGACCTGAGGAATAGGCTTCCGTGTCATGGTTGGATGAGGGAAAGGGTCTTCTGTTTTTCGGGCGCCGGATGGCCGAAGGCCCAGCGCTCGGTGGCCGCTGTGATGGTGATCGGCTTGATCTGGTTCCGCAGATCGTCGGACGCCGCCACGGCCACTTTGGTGAAGTTTGAGGTGGTGCCGTGACGAAAACCGTCCTCTGTGCCTGCTTCGAAGAGAACGGAGATGGTAGTCCCAATGGGCTTCTGATGGAACGCGAGCCGTTTGGCACGGCCGAGGTCCTGCAGAATCTCGGCGCGATTTCTGGCGCCGGCGGGTGACGTGTTCGGTGTCATGCGGGATGCAGCCGTACCCGGTCGTGGTGAATAGGGAAACACATGTAGATAGGAAAAGGGCAGGTCGGTGGCGACCGCCAGGGTGTTGCGGAAGGCAGTCTCGGTTTCGCCGGGGAAGCCCGTCATCAGGTCGGTTCCCAGCCCCAAGTGAGGAATTCTTGCGGTGGCTTGCTCGATCAATCCGACATAGGTTTTGACGGTATGGCGACGGTTCATGCTCTGTAAAATATGGTCGTCTCCGCTCTGTAACGGGATATGTAGGAAAGGGCAGAACTTCGTTGAACCAGCCAGGAGGTCCAGCAACTCGTCACTGACGGTCGTCGGCTCGATCGAGGAGATACGGATGCGGTCGAGGCCTGGCACTTGATCAAGCCGGCGAAGCAATGAACAGAAATCATAGTGGGCGTGGCGATACTGCCCGATGTTGACTCCTGTCAGCACGATCTCGCGGTATCCGCGCGCGGCCAAACTGGCCGCCTCTTGAAGAATATCCTCCAGCCGTCTGCTCCGCTCATGACCTCGCGAAAAGGGAATGATGCAGAAACTGCACATGGCGCTGCAGCCATCCTGAATTTTTAACGGCGCCCTTGTGGAATCCGGCTCTCCGAAGTACGGCAGGTCGAAGTCCTCCCGCGCCATCGTTCTAGTGTGACGGATTTCCGGGGCTGTGCGTTTCTGCAAGGCATGGGAGGGGGGTAAGTAGGACGGCAAATCGAGCTTGAATTGGTGGCCGACGATGAGATCGATGCCCGTCTGTCGCTTGAGCCCCTCGAGCCCCGCTTGGGCGTAACAGCCGGTCACGGCGACGAACGCATGGGGAGAATGTTTGAGGGTTTTTCGGATCAGGTACCGCGATGTACGCTCGGCCTCTTCCGTCACCGCGCAGGTATTCAGCACGAGCAGGTCCGTCGGCTGGCCGAATTCGACCAGCGCGAACCCTCTGCGGCGGAGCCCTTCTCCCAGCACCGCCGTTTCAGCGTGGTTCAACCGGCATCCTAACGTGTGAATCGACGCGCGTGCCTGTGTCATGGCGGGCATTATAGGGAGGTTGCAGCGGTTCCGGCAAGGCTGCGCCTGCGAGAGGGGTCGTCGTCCGGATCGTCCTTTGATTGCAGAAAACCTGCATGCTAGGATGCCCGCAGTTCCAGCGAGCACGTTGCCGCTTGTGGGGATCAGATGGCGCGTCGGCCTGAGTTCGTTCTCATGCTCCTATTCCTGCTGACGCTGGGTAGCTCGCTTCCGACGGGGGAGGCCAAAGGTCTCCTTCCTGCCGAGCCTGATGTCAGTACCCGTGTCGATGAACTCTATGATCACGAAGCCCGGCTCTTTATCACCCTCTATTCGCTGGCAGGGAACGGCCAAGTCGATTACGTGACGGGCCGCTTGGTTCGGGAGTATGCCCGCAGCGCCTACGGGAATCCCGTGTATCAGACCGAAGCCCAGCCGCTGTTCTATTGGTGGAACCACACGATGTGGAACGATCCGGAACAGGATGGAGTGAATGGCAACGAGCGCGTCTATCAAGAGAATACTGAGTTCGATATCTCGCGCTACAAACCCTGTCTCTTCAACGGCCAATCCTGTTAGTCTCTGCACTGGTCGGTGAGAGTGTCTCCCGCAAGCTTTTGAGATTCTTCTGAGAAAGTACGGGGCCCGATGGTATTCTGCGTTCCATCTGGCAGTCTAAGGCTGTGCTGACAACCGGGTTTCATCATCTCCTTTCGATGTGAGTATTCCACGTGAACGAACCTCCCGCCGGTATGGCTGCATTGATGAATCGGCGTCTCGCCGTGATGTTGCCCTTAGGCTTCGCCTCCGGTCTGCCGTTGGCCCTTACCGCCGGGACGTTGCAGGCGTGGCTGACAGTGGAGGGAGTCGATCTGAAGACGATCGGCATCTTCACTCTGGTCGGACTTCCCTATACGTTGAAATTCCTCTGGGCGCCCTTCATGGATCGAATCGTGCCACCCTGGCTCGGGCGGCGGCGCGGCTGGATGCTGCTCACCCAATTGTGCGTCGCGTTCGGTTTGGTGTTGATGGCGATGACCAGCCCGCGTACGCATCCGGAACGTTTGGCCGCGTATGCGCTATTAGTGGCGTTTCTTTCCGCGTCGCTGGACATCGTTTTCGACGCCTATCGAACAGACACGCTCCAGCCGCACGAACGAGGTCTGGGTGCGGCGGTGTGGGTCAATGGGTATCGCATCGCGCTCTTGGTGGCCGGCGCCGGCGCCCTGTGGCTGGCCGACTCTGTTGGCTGGCCCACGGCGTATCTGACGATGGCGGCCGTCATGTTGGCGGGCGTCGCTGTCATTCTCGCGAGTCCGGAACCCACTCGCCTCGCCGATCCTCCTAAAAGTCTCGGCGAAGCCGTTGGAGCGCCGCTCCGGGAATTCTTTTCCCGGCCGCAAGCGCTGGGATTCTTGGCCGTGATCGTGCTGTACAAACTCGGCGATGCGTTCGCCTCTTCGTTGCAAACGGCGTTTCTGATCGGTGGACTGGGATTTTCGGCGACGGAGGTCGGAGCCGTGAAAGGCCTCGGCATTTTTGCCACGCTATTCGGAGCACTGCTCGGAGGCGTCATGATGACGCGGGCCAGCCTCGTTCCATCGCTGCTGCTCTTCGGCCTGCTGCAGGCGGTGTCCAACCTAGGGTTTGCCGTGTTGGCGGCGGCTGGGAAAAGTACGGCGATTCTGACCGCAGCGGTCGTGATCGAGAATGTGACGGGCGGCATGGGTACGGCCGCGTTCGTTGCGCTGGTCATGTCGCTCTGTGACCCACGGTACACAGCTACTCAATTCGCATTATTGTCTTCCTTGGAGGCATTGGGCCGGGTCTTTGCGGGGCGTCCCTCGGCTGGTCTTGTCGATATGATGGGATGGGCCCAGTTCTTCGTTGTGACGCTGGTGGTGGCTCTGCCCGGACTCTTGGCTGTATGGTGGCTTCGGCATCACATCGAACAAGAGCAGAAGGGAAGAACGCAGACATTGTCTCATGCCGTGTAATCACGTGTATGCGCAGCGGATCAGGTATCTTGACGTCCTGTCTGTCACAAGTCTTGCGTGCTCCCGTAATAGTGGAGTTCCAACGAGGGGACTATGAGTCTTGCCCGGTTAGCCGTGATGGTGGTGGTACTGGCCGGGGCAGTCGGCTTGGCGCTGTCGAATCCGACGACGGACGACTATTTACAATTTGTCGAACGGGAATTGAATGAGGCGCTTGACCGGATGGATCAAGGCACGCCTTCCCAAGAGCAACAGGTGATTCGCCAAGTATTTCGTTCTCAGGGTAAGAAGCTCATCGAGGGTATTGTCCGGCCATCGACGATTCGACACAATTGGGGGTTGCTGAGCCGATATGAGACCCGAGTGGCTGAGACAAAGGTGGTCGTCGTTGGCATCGGGGGGCAGTTTGTTCCAATCAAGGGTGTGGATGAGGCCACGCTGAAAATCGGACGGATGGTCTTTTAGGATGTTTGAAAGCAGAGAAAATGCCTGGGTACAGCCCTGTCATTGCAGTCGTTTCTGGGGATAACTCTCCTGTAACAGGACGGAAAAAGGCGCCAAGACTCACTCAACGGCTATCCACAGCTTTCCCTCACAGTTCACAGCCCATCCAC
>JAYWIP010000151.1:0-16873 GCA_039794465.1 Nitrospira sp. | reverse complement strand
CGGAGCTTCTCACAGACAGCTGCCCATCGAAATCTCCGGAGAAATAGCCGGTCCCCCTTTTCCGGCTTGCTCAAACACCTCACTTGGAACCCTCCAAGTCCTCCATCGATTTATCAGGAATTTTCGCCTATCCTATGGGAGGTTCAAAAACAAATGGTTTAGTCCTTTGCAGTGGGATTGCCGGTCTCACGGCGAAGGTCGCTGAGATGCTGTCGAGCAGACAAACGTAGAGCCGGGCTTTCTCTTGGAAGACGTAACCTTACTCCAAGCCCTTCGCAAAGGGGATGAAATAGCTTTTGCTCAGCTGATTAATCGCTACCATGCCTCACTCCTTCGTCTTGCAATGACCTTTGTCTCTAGTCATGCAGTGGCAGAGGAAGTGGTTCAGGAAACGTGGATCGGTGTACTGGAAGGCATCGGTAAATTTGAGGAACGCTCATCCCTCAAGACCTGGATTTTCCGTATCCTAACCAACCAGGCAAAGGCCAGGGGGATACGCGAACGCCGAAATGTCCCGTTCTTATCTCTGGGACATCCGACGGAAGAGCCCGAGGCCCCAGCCGTGGACCCCTCTCGATTCCAGACTTCAGGATATTGGGTCGATCATTGGAATTCTCTCCCCCGCTACTGGGATGATGAGACTCCTGAAAGGCTTTTTTTATCCAAAGAGGGACTCGCACAGATCGAGAAAGCTATTAGCGTCCTTCCCCCCACACAACGGCAGGTCATCACGCTACGAGACATAGAGGGGTTAAGCGCAGTGGAAGTCTGTAACGTTCTGTCGATCGGTGAGACAAATCAACGAGTGCTGCTCCACCGTGCGCGGTCCCATGTCCGACGTGTCCTGGAGAAGTATATCGAGGAAGGTGACTCGCAGTTATGACCCACGACAACCTTAAGAACCGCATGATTGACTATCTGGCGGGGCAGCTAACCTGTAAAGCGGTAACCGAAGCCATCACTGACTACCTCGAAGGGAACCTGGGCTTCGTGGATCGCATACGGTTCCAAATGCACCTTGGTTTTTGCCGGGGTTGCCGACGGTACCTTCGACAGATGCGACTGATGCTCCGCACCTTCGGCACACTGCCGACGGAGTCTATCCCGCCAGCTGTCCGCGATGAACTCCTTCAGCGATTCCGGAATTGGAAAGCCCGATCACAAACTTAATCTGTAACAAAATCGACCATTCGAAGACTGTAGCTTATAGGACTACAGTCTATGTTCGTCAAAAGGAGGCACCAATGAGGAGTCGAAGTATTCTCACAGTTGTCATGTGCGGGCTGTTGGCTTGGTCTTGTTCGGATACTGCCCAGGCTGCAGCAGATCGAGAGAAGCTGCTTAAAGATCCTGGCGTCTATGGGAGTTTCGCAGTGTTCAAGGTAGATGGCGACTGGTGGAAGCTGGACAAGGCAGCGAGAGGTTCGGCCGCGGCAGAAGTGAAGGCCATTTTCCAGAAGCATACCGACACCGTCACAACCGATACCTATCTGCTTCGTGGGCTTTCCGAGAAAGCAGACTTCTTCATCCGCGTTCATTCTATGGAAATGTTGAACAACCAGAACTTCCTCGTGGACCTGATGGGGACAACGTTCGGAAAGTATCTACAAAACACCCATACGTTTAACGGCATTACCAAGACGGCCAATTATGTACCGGCCTTTCCCGACGACCTGAAAGAGGCGATGAAGACCCCGCCTGATCCCGGTCCTAAGTTCTATGTGGTCGTTGTACCGATCCGAAAGGACGCGGAGTGGTGGATCACGGCGCAGGACGGACGGAGCGCTATGATGAAAGAGCACGCAGACGCTACGGTTACCTACCTCAAGACGGTCAAGCGTAAGCTCTATCACTCGAGCGGGTTAGATGATATCGACTTCATTACGTATTTTGAGACCGCCAAGCTGGACGATTTCAACAACCTGGTTCTCGGATTGGAGCGGGTCAAAGAGAACCGCCACAACAAGCAGTTTGGGGACCCGACGCTGCTCGGTACCATTCATTCACTTGAGGAAATCCTGGAGATTTTTTCACGGTAAGCATAGCTCTGGGCCTGGGGCAGCGGGGACGATAACCGTAAATTCGTTTGGCAGCAGGATGAATATCGGCCAGAAAAAGTGCCTGTACAGCCTGGGAAACCCCGCCGGCCTCGCAAGTCTGAGAACTATTTGTTCGAGGATGCCGGATGGGGTTTGATTCCGCCGTCCGGTCCAACGTCTGGGTACGCGCCGGCGAGGCTCTTGGAGTTCATGTACGGCGGACTCACGACGTGAACGTCCGGGTCTGGTCTCCCCGTCCAAGCTGTGCACCCGACGAGCAAGACAACCCCACTGGCAACAAGGAGATACCCGCACGTTTGGCTGATCGTCATAGCGTCCTCCTCTCAGTCTCCGATATGGCTGACGTTCGCCGTGCATCATAGTCTCAGAGACAGGTCATCTACAACTAGGAGGGCATCGGCCCTCAATATTTTCTCCACGCCACCGGCGGTAGATTCCAGAGCTCTTCGCGCACGGCTGCCCACAGGACATCTAGGATTCTGGTCAGATCCGGGGCCGTTCGAGCGAGTAGTTTGACCGCGATGCCCGGCACTGCCGGTTGAGACACACCGCCTAAAATGTGGTCCGCCTGTTCGTCGAGCGCGACCCCGATTCTCGATTCCAACCGATTCCACACTTCCGGCGTGGCGGTATCGTTGACCACATACAGCGACGCCACATAGTTCCAGTCCGCTGCAAGTCCTATGGCACCCAAATTCGTTGCCGGATCGAGAGCAAAACGTTCTAGAAGCGCCGAACCCGACGCCGTCGTGATCCGAATTTCATTCTCGAGCGTCGCAAACGCCCAGCGCTCTCCGCGCGCGATTCGGCCGGATGCGATGGCATCCCAGAGGAGTATCGTTGCGCCGGGTGCCAATGTGGCATGAAGCTTTTGCCGGAACCGTGAGCCGGCAAACGGAATTGTGTGTTCAGGCAGCCACTCCAAGATCGCGCCGGGCCCGACAGCCAGCTCGATGTCCTGTACCGAAACCTCACCCTCCGAACGATAGACACGGTTCGCCGAGGGTGCGGAGATGAGAACATGCGCCCCTTCATGCACGCTCATCTCGATGGAGAGACGATCGCCGCCGACCAGACCGCCGGAAGGATTGACCAGGAGAGTATAGGCTGCGCCTGTATCATCGAGATAGATGGGCGGCAGCAAGTGCCAGGGCGTGGTGCAGTGAGACTGCGCGATGATCGTCCGACCGTCGCGATTGGCGTAATCGAGCCGCAACCGACCGACACGGCCGACCGACTGGGTCAGCACATCCTGAACATGTTTCTTGTTTCGTGGCACGGAGACCGGTTCGGCAATCACGCCCGCCGAACCCGTTGCGGGATACGCTGCTCGACCCAGGCGACCACCTGATCGAGACCTTCCTCGCTCAGCAGGTTCGTGAAGACGAAGGGGAGGTCGCCCCGCATCCGCCGGGTGTCCCGATCCATCACACCCAGATCCGACCGCACATAGGGCGCCAGATCCATTTTGTTGATAACCAACAAGTCGGAACGCGTGATCCCCGGTCCGCCTTTACGCGGGATTTTGTCGCCGCCGGCCACATCGATCACATAGATCACGTAGTCCACTAATTCCGGGCTGAAGGTCGCCGCCAAATTGTCTCCGCCGCTTTCCAAGAAAATCAATTCGATGTCCGGATGGCGCTTGAGCAAGTCGTCAATGGCCTCCTGATTGTGCGAGGCGTCCTCCCGGATGGCCGTGTGAGGGCACCCCCCGGTCTCCACACCGAGAATGCGATCGACCGGCAGAGCGGCCCGTTTCGTGAGGATCTCCGCGTCGATCTTCGTAAAAATATCGTTCGTCACCGCCGCCAAGCTGTACCGGTCGCGCAACTTCCGGCAAAGAGCCTCCACCAGCGCGGTTTTGCCGGACCCGACCGGCCCTCCGACACCAATGACGGGGATGCCTTGCTTCCTGGCTTGGGTCGGGTGCGCCTCACCATGACTGTGCTGACGATTCATGTCATGCATGTAAATCCTAAAGAGCTGTTAGCCGATAGCTAAGGACCTGCTCTTAGCTTCTAAAGAGCCGCCACTCCAGTCTGCCATGGCGCATGGCATAAATATCTTGAATGGGCGACCATGAGCTCATCGGCATGGTCCCATCCACCTCGCGGCTGATGCGATCAATCAACGGAAGCCACTCTCCCAGCACCCGTTGCCCTTCACGTTGACCAAGCGGGCTCAATCGCATTGCGGCGGACACGAACCCGACGGCCGTCTGATACAGAAAGGCGGCGGCGGTCTCTTGCGAATCCCATCCGCAGGTCCCCAATGTGAGTCCAAAGCTCACGGCCAGGTGCCCGGGGGTCCGATCGGCCTCCACGGCCTCACGATAGGATTCCACCACCGGCTTGTCTCGGAGTTGATCCGCGGCGATCTTGAGGACTTGCCGACCCATCTGGCGACTCGCGACTCGCGACTCGCGACCAATTTTTGCAGCCTCCAGGTCGCAGTCTGCCTCGATCGCCTTGGCTATCAGCCCGGTCGCGCCGGCTCGGTTCGCTATTTTCGCGGCCAGCACTTCCCGTCGGCTCATTCCCCCACGGAGCAAGTCTTCCACGTAGCGGCCCAGCTGGTCGGAGTCTTTGACGGCACCACCTTGTATGGCCGCTTCTAATCCGGACGAAAAGGCGTAGCCGCCGGAGGGAAAAAAGCTATCGACGAACCGGAGCCCTTGGAGCAACGCCCGTGTATCCATGAATCCGGGCTGACAGGCCCCAGGCGGTAAGCTGACAGGATGGGACGACAGTCCTGACTGCGCTTGTCAGCCTGCAACTTGTCAGCACTCCCTTTCCTCAAAACAGAAAATACCGCTGCGCCATCGGCAGCACGATCGCGGGCTCGCATGTGAGCCGCACCCCGTCCGCCGTGACAACATAGGTCTCCGGATCGACTTCGATGTTCGGCAGATAATCGTTCAGTTTCATGTCGCGTTTCTTGATGTTCCGGCAATTTCTCACGGCCGCGACACGTTTCTGCAATCCGAGCTTTTTCGGAATCCCTTTCTCCAGCGCCGCTTGTGAAAGAAAGGTCAGGCTGGTGCTGTAGAGCGCCCGTCCGAACGAACCGAACATCGGCCGGCTGATGATCGGCTCCGGAGTCGGAATCGAGGCATTGGGATCACCCATCTGCGCCTGGGCAATGAAGCCGCTTTTCAATACCATCTCTGGCTTCACCCCGAAGAAGGCCGGCTTCCAGATCACCAAGTCTGCAATTTTCCCGGTTTCCACAGACCCCACTTCATGCGCGATTCCGTGGGTGACCGCGGGATTGATCGTGTACTTAGCCACGTAGCGTTTCGCCCGGAAGTTGTCGGCCTGTGCCCAATCCTTCCCGTTCTTGGGCGCGAGATGTCCGCGCTGCACCTTCATCTTATGCGCCGTCTGCCAGGTTCGGATGATCACTTCTCCCAACCGTCCCATCGCCTGCGAGTCGGAGGACATCATGCTGATGGCGCCGAGATCGTGCAACACATCTTCCGCCGCGATGGTCTCGCGCCGGATGCGGGACTCGGCGAACGCGACATCCTCCGGCACCCGCTTGTTCAAATGGTGGCAGACGATGAGCATGTCCAGATGCTCGTCCATGGTATTGACGGTGAAGGGCATCGTCGGGTTCGTGGAGGAGGGCAACACATTCGCCTCGCCACAGACCTTGATGATGTCGGGCGCGTGGCCGCCTCCGGCCCCCTCGGTATGGAACGAGTGGATCGTCCGGCCCTTGAATGCTTTGATCGTGTCCTCAACAAACCCGGCCTCGTTCAACGTATCCGTATGGATCGCCACCTGGACATCGTACCGTTCGGCTACGCTCAAACAGGTATCGATCGCCGCCGGCGTCGTCCCCCAATCCTCATGGAGCTTCAATCCGATAGCGCCAGCCTCGATCTGTTCGTCCAATCCTCCGGTCTGCGAGGCGTTGCCCTTGCCGAGGAACCCGAGATTCATCGGAATCCCGTCCGATGCCTCCAGCATCCGGTGAATATTCCAGGGCCCCGGCGTGCAGGTCGTGGCGTTGGTGCCGGTGGCCGGACCGGTTCCCCCGCCGATCATGGTTGTAATACCCGCGGATAGGGCCTCCCAATACTGTTGGGGACAAATATAATGGATATGGGTTTCCACACCGCCGGCCGTGACGATGCAGCCCTCCGCCGAGATGGCTTCCGTACCGGCCCCTATTTCCATGCCCGGCGTCACATTCGGCATGAGATCGGAATTGCCGGCCTTCCCGATACCGACGATACGCCCGTCCTTGATGCCGATGTCCGCCTTGACGATGCCCCAATGGTCGAGAATCACCGCGTTCGTAATCACCGTGTCGAGCGCCCCGCTCGCGTTCGTGGCGCCTGGCGACTGGCCCATCCCGTCTCGAATCACCTTGCCGCCGCCAAAGACCGCCTCGTCTCCATACGAGGTGAAGTCTTTTTCGATTTCGATCAGCAGCTCCGTATCGGCCAGCCGGATGCGGTCGCCTACCGTGGGACCGAAGAGATCCGCATATTGTTTCCGTGGAATCTTCACCGTTTCCCTCCTTTCCCGGAGAATCCCTGCTCAGCCGCCCGCGCCAGCGCTTTTGCTTTGACCGCCGGATCGTCCAACGAGCCACCGGTCAACCCATTGATGCCATAGGCAACCCGTTTCCCCGCCAAGGCGACGACCGTTACGCGTTTCTCTTCCCCCGGTTCGAACCGCACCGCCGTCCCGGCTGGGATGGACAGCCGAAAGCCGAACGCCTGTTCCCGATCGAACTTCAGCGCGCGGTTGGATTCGAAGAAATGACAATGAGAGCCGACTTGGATCGGCCGATCACCCGTGTTGGCAACAAGCAATTCCTTGGTCGGACGGCCTGCGTTGAGTTCGATGTCCCCGGCCGCAAAGTGAATTTGCCCAGGAACGACCGGTTTGGCCAACTCGATCTTGATCGTGGCAGCCAACGAGCTCCCCTTTTTCTGAGTTGTGCGCTGAGCTTTCTTTGAGGCGCTGGCGCTCTTCTTCGGCATCGGTATCCTCCTCGGCGGATTGGCAATGAATACCCCTTGTCGGCTGCCCGCTTATCGGATCGGATCGTGTACCGTCACCAATTTCGTCCCGTCCGGGAACGTCCCTTCGACCTGGAACTCATGAATCATCTCCGGCACACCCGGCATCACGTCTTTACGCGACAGCAGCGTCGTGCCGTAGGACATGAGATCGGCCACAGACCGGCCGTCGCGAATGCCCTCCAGGATGGCGGCCGTCAGGTAGGCGACCGCCTCAGGGTGATTAAGCTTAAGCCCGCGTTTCTTTCTGTTGGCGGCCAATTGTCCGGCCGTGTAGATCAACAGCTTTTCCTGTTCCCTCGGCGTGAGATGCATAGATCCTCCTCTGTCCTCAACCGACGGCGATGTGCGAGGGGCTTTCCTCCTGCTCCATCACCGTATCGGGAATAGTCTGCGACGATCCGATGATACGACGGCGGGACCACGTCGAACCCGAACCTTCACACCGTCAGATATTGCCGCACCATGTCGGCATTCAACTCCGTGCTTTTCCCCTGCGCCATCACAGCCCCTTTGGCCATCACCACATACTTCTCCGCAAGCCGGGCGGCGAAGTGGAGCCCTTGCTCGACCAGCAGGATCGCAAATCGGCGCGAATTCTTGAAACCGATGATCACATCCTCGATTTGATCCACAATCGAAGGCTGAATACCCTCGGTCGGTTCGTCCAGGAGCAGCAGCTTGGGGCTGGATAGAATCGCGCGGCCGATCGCCAATTGCTGCTGCTCTCCTCCGCTCAACACGCCGCCGGGGCGGTGCAGAATTTGCGTGAGCTTGGGAAAGAGTTGGTAGACCTCGTCGAACGCGTCCTTCTCGGACACATCTCCGCTAATCTTGGGGCGATTCCAATAGCCGAGAAGCAGATTCTGCTTGACGGTCAAGTGTGGGATAATCTCCCGCCCTTGCGGCACATAGGCCAGCCCTCGCTTGGCTCGGATATCGGTCTTCCAGTGTGTAATATCAGCGCCGTCAAACGAAATGGTGCCGCCTTTGACCGGAAGCAGCCCCGTCAAGGTCTTCAGCGTCGTGGTCTTGCCGACCCCGTTCCGACCCATGAGACAAACCACTTCGCCTGGATCGATCGTGAAGGAGACATCCCGCAGAATGTGGCTCTCCCCATAATACGCATTGACGTCTTCCAGCTTCAGCACCATAGCATCTGGTTCCCATCTCCCATTTCGGGGTCGTACGGGGCACTTTAATCACTAATGTGCGACTTTCGCCCGCCCTAGATAAATTTCCCGCACGTGCTGATCCGCCTGGACATGTTCGACCGTGCCTTCACAAATGACCGTGCCTTCCGCCAGCACCGTGACAATACGCGCGATTTGGCGGACGAAATCCATATCGTGCTCGATCACGACGATCGCCTGTTTTTCGGACAGGGTCTGGAGCAACCGGCCGGTCTGCTCCGTTTCCTTGTCGCTCATGCCGGCGACAGGCTCATCGACCAAGAGGAGCGACGGGTCCTGCAAGATGACCATGCCGATCTCGAGCCACTGTTTCTGGCCATGAGACAGGGACCCGGCCCTCGTATGCGCGTCCTGCGTCAACCCGATCGTGTTCAGGGTATCATTGATCCGCTCCCGTTCCGCCGGTGTCGACTTCCCTATCAACGTTGGGAACACGCCCTTGCTCGCCCGTTTCAGCGAAAGGTCCAGGTTCTGCCAGACTGTAAGATTCCCGTAGACCGATGGAGCCTGGAACTTGCGGCCGACACCAAGCTTAGTAATATCCTCTGCGTTTTTCCCCACCAGCTCGATATTGTTGCCGAAGGCGATTTTCCCTGAAGACGGCTTGGTTTTCCCGCAAATGCAGTCCAGCAAGGTGGTCTTTCCGGCGCCGTTCGGGCCGATCACCACCCGCAATTCGTTATAGTGGACGCTGAAGTTGCAGTTGTTGAGCGCCTTGAATCCGTCGTAGTCGACGACCACGTTTTCGCAGTTGAGAATCAATCCCTCGGCGCTCATGTTACCGTCCTCCCTGGGGCTGAGGTTTCGGCATGGCCAGACCGGCCGCGGGAGGGCCGCCGGCGAAGAATTTCCGGATGATCCCGACGAGACCATCCGGGAACATGGTCACCACCACAACGAAGAGTCCGCCGAGAATGAACGGCCAGGCTTCCGGAAAGTAATTGGTCAGCACGCTACGACCGAAATTCACGACCACCGCGCCCAACACAGCGCCGATCAACGTGCCTCGCCCCCCGACGGCGACCCAGATCACGACTTCCAGGGACGGCAAGACCCCGATCTGCGCCGGCGTGATGATGCCGACCTGCGGCACGTATAACATACCCGCCAATCCTGCCAACCCCGCCGCGACCACGAATACGAAGAGCTTGTAGACCCACGGCGTATAGCCGGAAAACGTGACCCGCGATTCGCTGTCTCGAATCGCGATCAGGACCTTCCCGGCCCGCGACGCCACGATCCAACGGCAGAGCAAAAAGGAGGCGATCAGCGCCAGCACGGTCAGGATATAGAGCCCCAGTTGAGTTGAAGGGTCCGACAGACGAAAGCCGAGGACCTGTTTAAAATCGGTCAACCCGTTGGTGCCGCCCAGCCGCGTTTCATTCCGATTGAAGACCAGCCAGGCAGCGAAGGCCAGTGCCTGCGTGATGATGGCGAAGTAGACCCCTTTGATTCGGCTGCGGAAGGCCAAGAACCCAAAGATGGTCGCAAAAATCACGGGAACCAAAATCGCACCTAGAATGCCGCCCCAAAAGCTCTTGAAGGGATACCAAAAGAACGGCAGCTCCTTGACCTGGGTCCAAACCATGAAATCGGGCAGTTCGCTGCCATAGACGCTTTCCTTCCCGATCTGCAACGCCAGGTACATGCCCATGCAGTAGGCGCCGAATCCAAAAAATACCCCCTGCCCCATGCTCAACACTCCGCAATAGCCCCACGTCAGGTCGAGGCCGAGCGCCAAGATAGCGAAGCAGAGGAATTTCCCGAATTGATTCAACCGGAAATCGGACAGGCGCAGCCACGAATCTTCCGCCGGCAGCACGTTTAATAACGGCATGACGACGAGGAAGATCGCCCCCACCAGATAGAACGACAGGGTCTCTCGACTGTCTTGTTGTGGCTGTATCTGTTCAGGCATCGGCGCTCCGTCCTTTCGCGGCAAACAGTCCGGATGGCCGCCATTGTAGGAAAAGAATTACGCCGACCAGGATGAACACCTTCCCATAGACCGCTCCGGTAAATGGTTCGATGACTTTGTTCAATCCGCCGATGCCCAACGACGCCCAGATCGTCCCGGCCAGCTTTCCAACCCCGCCGGTTACCACCACCATGAAGGCGTCGACGATATAGTTCTGCCCGAGTCCCGGGTCGACGTTCCCAACCATGGTGAGCGCCCATCCCGCAATCCCGGCCAGACCCGACGCAAAGGCGAAAGTATACGAATCGACCTTTCTCGTTGGGATACCGAGACAGGCGCTCATATTACGATTCTGCGTCACAGCACGGACACGCATGCCTAGATTCGAGTTGAACAACAGGTAATAAATCCCGACGACGCATACGATGGAGAGAATAATGATGAAAATGCGGTTATAGGGAAGATAGACGCCGACCATCACTTGTGCCCCGCCCCGCAAGGCTTGAGGCGCGATCACGGCCGTCAGATCACCGAAGTAGACCCGAGCGGATTGCATGAGAATCAAACTGATCCCCCAGGTTGCCAGCAGCGTTTCGAGCAACCGCCCATAGAGAAACCTGATGACGGTGGCCTCCAGTAACCAGCCGGCTCCGAACGAAGCCAGAAAGGCCAGCGGCAAGGAGGCCGGGAAATACCAGTCGAAGGATTCCGGCGGTAGCCAGGCGATGAACGCCTGTTGCGTAATGAACGTGGCATAGGCGCCGATCATCATCAACTCGCCATGGGCCATATTAATGACACCCATCAGCCCAAACACGATCGCGAGTCCGAGCGACATAATCAAGAGAATCGAACTGAGGCTGATTCCTCGGAAGATCGTTTCAATAACGTTCGCCTTCGTGGACCAGGACTCTATTTGCGAGACCGACGCCGTGGCGATCGACGCCAGGGACTTTTGCTCATCCGTCGCTTCGGCCAGTTTGCCTGCCTCGATCAATTCCTGCAGCAGGGTGACGCTGTTTTGGCTGCGCAACTCACCCAGCTTTTTGACGGCCGCCAATTTCGCTGACGGGTCTCCGGAACGGAGTTCCAGCAGGTTGGCGGACTCTTCCATCGTATACCGGACCCACCAGACCTCTTCCTTGGCAGCCGCCGCTTGCAGCCAGGCAATGGCCTCCCGGCGACCCGTTGAAGCAATATCAGCCGCAGCCGACCGCCGGTAGTCGGGGAGCTCGCTCGACAAGTTCGCGCGGTTTTTCAACAGATCGACGACCGGCTTGATGGCTTGGCGAACCGCCCGATCCGCCGTTGCGCGGATGTCGTCCAGTTTAGGGATCAGGCTCGCGTCGCCCTTCTCGATTAAGAGCGCCACCGCAGCGCTACGAGTCTCCGCATTCTCACTCGTGAGATCGGCCAAGGCCTGTTCGATCGTGGAGAGGACAGGAGCAGACGGGGCTGCGGCAGGGGGAGCCACCTCATCATCCGCTGCGAACGCTGACCGTGGGCTGGAATTCACGAGGAGAAACAAGACAATTGACAAAGCTATCGCAAGCGCACACGGTACTCTGTTCATGAGTCCTTTCGTGACGCTGTCGCCGCTCTCTTTTCCTCGGAACTTACCTGTCTCCAATCCTGCCGACGCACCACCCGTGGGAGGCTGGAGGTTCATCGGCCTGGCCGAATGAACGCCCAACCCCTCCCACCGACGGTAGTCGCCTTCAGGATCGTTCCATGTAAGACAAGGACGGCAACTGCACGCCCTCTGCTGTCTTACTTCTTTTGATACGTGCCCTGATGACTGATCCAGTCGCAGCCCTTCTCCGGATTCGTAAACTCGCTCCAGGGCTCTGGCTTGACCAGCCCCTTGGACCGCCAGACTGACTTGAACTGGCCGTCTTTGAGAATTTCGCCGATGATCACCGGCTTGTGCGTATGCTGATTGCAGCAATCCATCATAATGGTTCCGCCGGGCGCCAAGAACTTCTGGTTGTAGACGGCCGCCCGTACCTTGTCCACATCGACGGTGCCGGCCTTTTCGACCGCCTGCTTCCAGACGTACACGCCGAAGTAGGCCGCTTCGATCGGATCGTCCGTGACCCGATTCTCACCGTCCGGCAGGTTGTTCTTCTTGCAGTAGGCCTTGAAACTCGCCACGAACTTTTTGTTCTGCGGCGTATCGACGCTCTGAAAGTAATTCCAGGCCGCCAAGTGGCCGACCAGTGCGCTTGTGTCCATCCCGCGCAGTTCGTCTTCGGCCACGCTGAAGGCCATGATCGGCGCATCTTCAGCCCGTAGCCCCTGGTTGCCGAACTCTTTGTAGAAGGGCACGTTGCTGTCGCCGTTGATGGTACTGATGACGGCGGCGCCACCGCCCGCGGCGAATTTCTTGATCTTGCCGCAGATGGTTTGATAGTCCTGATGGTGGAACGGGGTGTATTCCTCCGCGATATTGGCCGCCGGAACGCCCTTGGCCAATAGCATGGCGCGAAGGATTTTGTTCGTCGTACGCGGATATACGTAGTCGGTGCCGAGCAGATAGAACTTCTTGTAACCGCCGCCTTCCGGGCTCATCAAGTATTCCACGGCCGGCTGGGCCTGCTGATTGACGGCCGCGCCGGTGTAGAACACGTTCTTGGAACACTCCTCACCCTCGTATTGAACCGGATAGAACAACATGCCGTTGTTCTTCTCGAACACGGGCAGCACGGACTTCCGGCTGACCGAGGTCCAACAGCCGAACACCACGGAAACCTTGTCTTGCAGGAGGAGTTGCTTGGCCTTCTCCGCGAAGAGGTCCCAGTTCGATGCCGGATCGACGATCACCGCCTCGATTTGGCGGCCCATGACACCGCCGGCCTGATTGATCTCTTCGACCGCCATCATGACGACGTCGCGCAGCGACACTTCGCTGATGGCCATGGTCCCGCTGAGTGAATGCAAGATGCCGATCTTGATAGGTGGTCCGCCCGCCGCATAGGAGAGGGCATAGTTCCCGAGGTTGCCCAGCAATGCGGCAACGCCTACACCTGCGGCCACTCGTCCGGTCTGGCCGAGAAACTCTCTTCGTGAGGACCCGCGATCTTCAGAAACCTGCTCATCGTGCTTGACGCCCGCTGAATCTTGTGGCTGCTTCGTTTCCATCGGCATCACTCCTTTCGGTCGCTGTGAGTTGCTAACTTCCAGTTGATGCGTATTGTGGAACTCCGCCAAAACGGTCGACCGCCCTGTGACCTGCCACAACTGAAGACCTGGTGTGAGTCGCTGGTACTGGTCCTCCTTTCTTCCAACGTCAACCGGTCTACTAAGTATCCTGGCACCGTTCGAAGCCAGCCGGATGCACCTGAGTCCATGCACACGGTATCTACTCGAACACTAAAACGGCTGATTCCGCTCTCGCTGTCCGCACACCGCTCACCGCAGGGTTTGTCTTCACCTCACCCGACGGAGAGCCTTGCCTACCAGCCCCTTCATCCAATCTGGCAGCGTAGGCGGCGCCTATATATCGAACTGACGGGAATGTGTCAAGGACGGCATCGCACCGTTTGTTTTTACTCGCCCCTTCCTGTTAGAGTACAGCGATTTTTGTCCACTTTGAGATCGAGAACCGCCGCGATGAATGTTGTCAATCAACCGGGATTGTGTCTCATGCATTTCCGCCGGCTCCTACCAGTCAGCTGCGCGATCCTCCTGCTCTCCGCTTGTACGTGGAAGCAGATCCCGGTCACCACGATCCATCAAGATGGCCGCATCGACGTATTTCTTGAAACGGTATCGGACACGTCATTTCAGGCCGCACACCCCATCAAACTGGATGAAGCGGCCGTGTCGAACGTGCTGCGGGGCGTGCATACCAAGGAAAAGACCAGCATGATGTTGTTGATTGGGAAGGCATTGATGTCGACCAATCTGAGCGAGACTCGCGCGTTTTACGATGACGACATCGCTCTGTTGGCGCCCCCGATCACTGCAGCACTTGCCCAGGCCGCTCAGAACCAACGGGTCGGGTTCCGGCTATACCACGCAGACTTCTCCGGCCAAACCGGCACCGATGCCGATAAACGGGAAACGACAGCGGGGTATCTCGCGGCGGACAGCCTCTCGCTCCATATCACCTTGACTCAATATCGCTACAAACCCGGCAGAGCCGAGTCGATTCAGAAAATGCCGCGCCCGCTGCCGGACCCCGATGGCTTGCGCGATCGCGACGTCACATTCGTGCCCGAAGCCGCGCTGCGTCCCGAATCCCGCAACGACTCGAGCTGGTTTGGCGGATCGGGCAACCGCACATTCGCAGTCGATTATCATCTACTTGCTAAGTTGCTCGCGGCACCGCCACGACCAGGTCTTTCGGCTCCGACCGGGGGAACACCGGCCGCTCAGCCGGATCAGCGGCTCCCGATGCCATCGGCAGCCACAGTCTCGAACGATGCCGAGCTGCAAACCTTCAAAGAAGAACTGAAGGCGATGCAAAAACGGTTGGCGGAACAAGACGCCGAGTTGCAGGAACTCAAAAAGTCGTCTCCGAAGAAGAAGTAATTCATTTTCCGGCCCGGCGCGTTGCCCGTGCCCCTCTGAGTCAGCTGTAGGGCTGTCTTCGATTCCCTGCATACACCGCAAAGAACAATTTCGCACCACACATCCCTAGATAGCTGATACTACGCAGGTCTTCCCCGCCCGCCGCTCACGGCACGTCTGTTGCTGGCATACTTCAGCACTTCTTCTCAGACCAAGGAGCGCCAGCCATGTGGGAGACAAAGAACCGAACCGATCGCCAATCCAATGGCGAGCACTTCACCATTTTAGGAAAAGACGTGACCTTTAAGGGGATCGTGCACTTTGAAGGCACCGTTCAGATCGACAGTCATTTCGAAGGAGAAATTCATTCGAAAGGCACGATCGTTATCGGTGAACACGCGGTCATCCGAGGCACGATCACCGCAGGCACTTTAATCAGCGGGGGGAAAATCAAGGGGAACATCACGGCCACCGACAAGGTACAGCTGCTGAAGTCCGGAGTCCTCATCGGCGATGTGTGCGTGCCGTGCTTTTCGATGGAAGAAGGGGCCTATTTTAAGGGCGTCACCGATATGGGTACGCACCCCTGGATCGAGGAACCGATTCCATCCGCCGAGGTCGTGCCTGAACTGACGACACGACGCCATTCTCCCCGACCCTTGTTGCTCAAGAGCGACACGGAGCAGTAGGCTGCCTCTGTTCTGCCACTAATCCCGTGCGCGCTTGCCGATATAGCGTCCATACAGAAAATTGACAAATTGTCGGGCGCCTCGAATGCGATTCTTCACATGCTCCTCGTCCAGCCCGGCTCGTCGCAATTCTCCCTCAAACCTGATGAGCGCCTCTTTCAGTTCCTTTTCCAAGACCCGATCAAAAAAACTCGGCATAACATCCTCCCCGTGATGGTGTGTACACTGCACGCCGCGTGTGTCAGACCCCAGGATACTCTCAACACAGGCTCCTTGACGTCAATACTACGATCAAGATCTGAAGACCCGAGGCATGACCATTGACGCATTATAGCCTGTCCCGCGATCCGAGAACGATCCGGCGCTTCATCAGGGGCTTGCACTCGTTCCCAATCACTGGCAAGCTCCGGCTCATGTGCGAGTCGGAATGCCCCACACGCGCAGCGTCGCCGTATACCCGACCCCTGACATGAGTCGCTCACGCTGGCTGCGTTCCTATCTCATCGTCACCGCTGTTCTTGTATCGGGCTGTGGTGCCGCACAGCTCGGAACATGCGCGCCGCATACGAAAGAAGAGGGGACGCCGACCCGCAATTGGACCGAATGTTTCAAAGACCCCTTCGCACATGCCGGCATCACACATTCGGTGTTCTGCCTCGATGACGGCACCGCCAATCCGCCGGTGCTTCTCCTCCATGAATTAACCGGTTTGACGCCCGGCACACTCGCCTATGCGGAAGAACTTTCAAAAGACTTCACCGTCTATGTGCCGCTGTTGTTTGGCGAGAAAGGCGCCTTCTCTCCCGCCAGCGGGTTGTGGGCCTATTGGTTTCGGGGAATGACCGCGTTTGGTCCTGGCGGCGAATGGGGACTTCCTGCGCAGGGAAGCGCGCCGATCGTGAACTGGCTTCGCGGTGTTGTACAGACCATTGGCACCCGTCACGCTCAGCAACGGATCGGCATCATCGGCAACTGCATGACCGGCCCACTCCCCGTCGCCTTATTGGATAATTCACAAGTGGGGGCGGCCGTCGTGGCACAACCAGCGCTCCCTCTGCGCTTCTGGTGGTACACCGACACGGACCGGAAGTCCCTTGGCCTGACAGACGACGACCTCCAAAGCGCACGGGCAGGCACTGCGATGATCTACGGACTGAGATTTGAAACCGACTGTATGTCCGATGCCGCCAAACTACAGACCTTGCAGGAGGAGTTCGGGAATCGATTTATCAACGGTGCCATACCGGCAAACGAGTATCAGCACGACGGGACGCGGGTCAACGCGCATAGCACGCTCATCGGCTCGTGGCGGGAACAGGGCCAGGCAGGACAACCTTCGCGTGACGCCCGCGAGAAGGTCCGGACGTTTCTCCTGAAAGAACTGAGTGCGACCCGTCCGGAGAGCTAGCCTCGGCTCTGTGAGGCAGTCGGTTGGGGCAACCACGAACACTCATTGT
>JAYWIP010000150.1:0-30372 GCA_039794465.1 Nitrospira sp. | reverse complement strand
TCGTAGAATTGCTGCACCCGCTCGCCTTTGATCGGTTCGAAGCCGTGGCCAAGGACGGCATGATTGGCGGCATCGAGCAACGGTTTCATCATCGGCCATTCGCGGAGAAAGGATTGGCCCAGTTGATCGCCCAACCCGGCCAGCACGCGAAACTGCGCCTGCAACGGCAGCTTGAACTTGCCGTCGATGTCTTCGAGATAGCAGGTTCGGCAGGTTTCTTGGAGCGCTTGAGGAAGCTGCTCCGGCCGTACATCCCAACTTTTTATCTTGTGTGCCTGAAACAATCGGCGCTGCGCAAAGGCCTCGAGCGCACGGATGAGCACGGCCATCGCCGTTTCCGGGTCGCGCGTCTCATGGAGCCGCCGTCCTGCATGGGCCAGCAGATCCAGCACGAGAAACTCCTTCGCCTCCGCCGGGTCGAGCACAAGCCGCTCCAGAAATCCTGCGTTGGCTTTGATGCCTGGCAGCATTGCTTTCAGTCCAGGCGGTCCGCCCCACAGAGACGCCATCTCCAGCGCCTTCGTGGCGGTCTTCAGTTTGTCCCAGGCCTGGCGATAGTGAAACCGCTCCCACAAGTTATAGCCCTCGGCCAGATCGGCAAAGGCGCGATAGAGCGGTTTCTGTCCGCCGCTCACCCGCGCCTCCACGTCGTGGGACAATTTCGCGGCGGCGGGAAAGTCACCCCGATTGAACAGCTCGCACACCTCCCGACGAGACACCGCCGCCGCCTCATCCCAGGGATTGCTTTGTAGCCAGACGCACGCGCGTCCCTCCATCATAATGGTATCGTCCTCCGACCCTGGACGAGCGGGGGCGAGCGAGACACACCGGGAACTCCACGGGAGCGCCGCGGCGGTCAATGCGGCCGCCATAGCCGGCGTCGCGCCGGTCAGATCGACGACCAGTTCACCCGGTTGCACCTCCCACGTCCGTAACAGGTCAGGCAGCGACCGGGCGAGCATCTGATGGCAGCCGGGAAACTCGCCCGGCGCCGCCACGATGATCCAATCCCATCGTCTCGGCATCTGGTCGATCTTCGGCTGCACCGCCGACTCCACCAGAGCCTTGCCGGCTTCCGGCAGGACGAAGCAGAGCGCGTCAGGCTTGAGCCGGTTGATCGAGTAGACCGCCGCCGCCGGATCATCCACCAACGCAATGACCAGAGCTTTGACCGGTTGATCGTGCGCCATCGTGCGCGGACTATAGCATCGGCCCTCCGGCTGTTCAATTCGCCGAATTTAAACAACCCACTGCTTGACCCACTTGTCGTATCCGGCCTAGACTTCCAACGGTAGCGCGATTTCTTCACGCCGGTTTTCCCTGCACAACGGGGGTTCTTCAATGATCTGGTGGTATTGGATCTTTATGGGCCTCGCCCTGGTCGGCGCGGAGTTGCTGTCTCCCGGCGGATTTTACCTGCTGTTCTTTGGTATTGCGGCCGTCATTGTCGGGGCGCTCACCGGTATGGACGTCGTCAGCGCCGACTGGTTGCAGTGGCTCTTATTTTCCTGCTTGGCGGTCCTGTCCCTGTTGCTCTTGCGCAAGCCGCTGCTTCGCCTGACGCAAAAGCATCCCCCACACGTGATGGACTCCATGGTCGGAGAGTCCGCGATCCTGAGCGAGGACCTTCAGCCCGGCCACACGGGCAAGGCCGAGTTGCGGGGTTCGACGTGGAGCGCGCGGAACGTCGGGACCGTCCCTCTGTTATCGGGTCAGCGCGCCACAGTCGCTAGAGTGGACGGCCTGACGATATTGGTGAAGCCTGAGTAACGCTCATTCGCAAACGAGGTGCAGACATGGAAGGCGGAACATTCGTCGTCATCATTTTGGCAGTGCTCGTCTTATTCGTGATCGCGAAAACAGCGGTCGTCGTCCCTCAACAAAGCGCCTATGTCGTGGAGCGCTTGGGGAAGTACGGGTCGACGCTGAACGCGGGATTCCACATCCTCGTGCCCTTCATCGACGTGATCCGTTACAGGCACGTGCTGAAGGAAAGCGCGGTCGATATTCCCGAGCAAGTCTGCATTACCCGCGACAACGTCCAGGTGCATGTCGACGGAATCCTGTATATGCGGGTGCTGAACCCGGAACGTGCCTCCTACGGAATCAACGACTATCAGTTTGCGCTCACGCAATTGGCGCAGACCGCGCTGCGGAGCGAGATCGGCAGAATCGAACTCGATAAGACCTTCGAAGCCCGAACCACGATCAACGCTCAGGTGGTGAACGAATTGGATAAGGCGTCGGAGCCATGGGGCGTGAAGGTCCTCCGGTACGAGATTAAAAATATTACCCCGCCCAAGGACGTGTTGAACGCGATGGAAAAGCAGATGCGCGCCGAACGGGAAAAACGCGCGTTGATTTTGACCTCGGAAGGCGAGCGCGACGCGGCGATCAACCAAGCCGAAGGACAAAAGCAACAGGTGATCAAGGCCTCGGAAGCCAAGAAACAGCAACAGATCAATGAGGCCGAGGGCGCCGCAGCCGCCATCCTCGCCATCGCGCAGGCCACCGCCGAGGGGCTCCGAAGAGTCGCCGAGACCATTCAGGTTCCCGGAGGGCAGGAAGCCGTTCAACTCCGTGTCGCCGAGCAATACATCGGCAAGTTCGGAGAGTTGGCGAAAACGACCAATACCCTGATCCTGCCGGCGAGCGTCTCCGATGTCGGCTCGATGATCGCGTTGGCGATGAATGCTATCAGACAGACCGGAATGTCGGCGCCGGTGAAGTCGTAAGATCACACTCGTTCGGTTTGACAGGTTCGCCTGCCTCGCCTAGAATCGCGCCCATGAAAGATTCGGTGCTCAACGCGTTCGCCGACAGCGCGCGGGTCAAAGAACAGTTTGCCCGCGAACATGCCGACCGCATCGTTCAGGTGGCAAAGCTGACGGCGGAGGCGTTTCGCAACGGCTGCAAAGTCTTATTGTTCGGCAACGGCGGGAGCGCCACTGATGCGGCCCATATCGCGGCTGAATTCGTGGGGCGGTACAAGCGGGATCGGATGCCCTTGCCCGCGATCGCCTTGGCCACGGACATCGCCGCCATCACCTGCATCGCCAACGACTACGGCTACGACGAGCTGTTCGCCCGTCAAGTCCGGGCGCACGGACGGAAAGGCGACATCGCCGTGGCCATCAGCACCAGCGGCAATTCCCCCAACGTCTTAAAAGGCGCCGAAGCGGCCCGTGACTGCGGCTTGACGACCATCGCGTGGACCGGCGCGAACGGCGGCAAACTGGCGGGGCTCGTCGAGTATCCCTTCATCGTTCCATCCACGATCACGTCGCGAATCCAAGAAAGCCACATCACGCTCGGCCACGTTCTGTGTGAATTGGTAGAGGAACAGCTCCTTGGCAAAACGTCCTGACCGGACTTCCCCCAAGCGTTCCGCGCCGGCGTTGATTCGACCGATCGACGTCTCGGCCCTCAAGACCTATCCGCTGAAGAAACGCCACAGCTTGGTGCAAGTCTCCAACTTCGCCACCCCTTGGAAGCCCGGTGGGTCGTTTTCGAAGTTTTGCGCCGGCCTCCCCGACATCCTCGCTGTGAAGACGCTGCGGGCCGTGGCGCAAGCCGTAGCCACCGCCCACCGTCAGGGCCGGCCTGTGATTGTGGGACTGGGCGCGCACGTCATCAAGGTCGGACTGGCCCCGATTGTGACGGATCTCATGGAACGCGGTATTGTCACCGCCGTCGCCATGAACGGAGCCGGCATTATCCATGACTTTGAGTTGGCCTTGATGGGCCACACCTCCGAAGAAGTGGACGCTGAAATCGATGACGGCCGGTTCGGCATGGCAGACGAGACGGGCCGAATCCTCAACGCCGCGATCACCTGTGGGGCCAATGCCGATGAGGGCCTGGGCGAGGCCATCGGGCTCTACATCAACCGGTCCGAGCACCAGTTCCCGAACCGGGCGACGAGCATTCTGGCAACGGGCGCGCGCCTTGGCATCCCGGTGACCGTGCATGTCGCCATGGGCACCGACATCATTCACATGCATCCGTCGGCCGATGGGGCCGCCATCGGAGCGACCTCGCTGCTCGATTTCCGGCGCCTGGCCGCTGTCGTCGCCGGGATGGAAGGCGGCGTGTACTTGAACATCGGATCGGCGGTGATTCTCCCGGAAGTGTTTTTGAAAACAGTCTCGTTAGGGCGGAATCTCGGCCACCCGCTGGCAAACATCACCACCGTGAACATGGATTTTCTCTCCCACTACCGCCCCCAGACCAACGTAGTCCGGCGTCCCACACAAAAAGGCGGCAAGGGCTATGCTTTGACCGGCCATCACGAAATCATGCTGCCGCTGTTGGCCGCCGCGGTGCTGGAAGCCATCGAATGACACAGCCGATCACCGGATCAACCGGCGGAGCGGATTTCTCTGCGGACGGATTGCACACCCGCTGGCGTGCTCTGAACGCACGCTACTTTCTCAATCGGCTGCCGCCGATTCCCATTGTCTGGAGCCGGCGCCTCACCTCCTCGGTCGGCCTGTTCGTCTGTCGCGGCGGGCCGAGAACGCCGCAGCCGGCTGCGCGCACCTCCAGCCGTCGAGAGATTCGCCTGTCCCGTCCCCTATTGGAACGGCTTGCGGAGCGGACACCCTACGCGGAACAGGAACTGCTTAACACCCTCGCCCATGAGATGATCCACCAATGGCAATTCGACGTGCTGAAGCGACGGCCTGATCACGGCCTTGATTTTCTCCGGAAGATGACGGAGATGAATCGCTCGGGGGAGGTGGCCGTGACCAGATACCACTCGCTGCAGAACGAAGTGCTGGCCCTGTCTCGATTCGCCTGGCGCTGCAAAGACTGCGGACGGATCTATCGCCGACAGCGGAAGACCATCGAACCGCGCCGGCACCAATGCGGCGGGTGCCGGGGTGCTCTCCAGGAACTGCGTCTGCCGAACGTCAATCGTCAACCGTCAAGCGGCGCGAACAAGGGACTGGTATCCCACGCCACCACTGACAGGCCGACCGGACAATTGACGCTGGAGTTTTCTCTCTCCGAAGCCTAGGATTTCCGGATACTGACTCCGATCCTCTTCCCACGCTTGACGTATGGCGCTTAACGAATAACGGCACCTCCCATGCGATGGCCCCGCCAAATTCTGTTCGGCGATGTGGATGCGATGTTCGCGTCCGCCGCCGTCGTGAACGATCCGAGCCTTGCCGGTAAACCCATCGCGGTCGGCGGCCCACCCCCGCGCGGCATCATCGCGGCCGCCAGCTACGTAGTCCGCCCATTTGGCGTGCGTTCGGCCATGCCGACGGCCAAGGCGTTGCAACTCTGTCCCCAGCTGATCTTACTGCCGCCCGACCGGCCCCTGTATCGGCGGTTACATGACGCGATGCGCACGGTCACCAGTCGGCTGTTTCCCCTCACCGAGTGGAGCAGTATCGACGAGTTTTATGCCGATACCACCGATCTGCAGTCGCTCCATCCCGACCCGACTGCCTTGGGACGGCTCGCCCAAAACGAGCTCTACGCCGCCACCGGCCTTCGTTGCACCATCGCCCTGGCCACCGGCAAGACCGTTGCGAAAATCGCCGCCGACAGCCATAAACCAAACGGCCTGGCCGTGATCGAGCCGGGGACGGAACCGTCGTTTCTCGCCCCCCTTCCTCCGCGCGCCCTGCCCGGCATCGGCCCCAAAACAGCAGCCAGGGTCCAGGCGCTGGGGATCACCACCATCGGCGACCTCTTGGATTCCCGCTGGGACCGGCCCCTGCACCATTTGTTTGGCAACGGATTGATCTGGATCAGAGAACTGGCGCGCGGCATCGACCGAGAGCCGGTCATCGCCGACCGGGAGTCCAAAAGCATCAGCCATGAAACGACGTTCGAGCGCGACACGAACGACCGGACCTTTCTCGAACGCACGTTACACGAATTTTTACGCGAACTGGCGCATGATCTGCGACAGGAGGGCTTGGCGGCCGGCGGTTGTGCCGTGAAACTGAAAGATGCGCGGTTTACCGTCGCCACCAAGCATGGCCGATTTCCACACCCGCTGAATTACGACCCCGACATGTGGCCGGTCGTACAACAAGCGTTGCGTGACTTGATGACACCCAGCACACAGTACCGGCTGGTCGGACTGACATTGACCACGTTAACCGCCGCCGCGCCTGGCCTGTTCGATCAGCGGAGGGCCAAAGCCATCGCGGCACTGGACGCGCTCGTCGCCCGGCACGGTTCCGCTGTGATCGGGCTCGGGGGCGTTTCTGAAGAGGCGTAACCTGCTCCTCCCTTTCCATCTCCGCATATGAATAGGTATGATGGGACCATGTCCGACAAGATCATGACAGGCGCGCAATTAGTTCCTGTCCTCGAACAGGCGCGCACACAGAAGAAACGGATTGTCTTCACCAACGGCTGCTTCGACCTGATGCACATCGGCCACACCCGTTATCTACAGGCGGCCAGAGCCCTCGGGGACCTGCTCGTGGTCGGCGTCAACAGCGATGCGTCGGTCCGGAGTCTGAACAAGGGATCCGACCGGCCGATCGTACCGGAAGCCCAGCGGGCCGAAGTGCTGGCGGCGTTGGGGTGCGTGGATTATGTCGTGATCTTCTCCGCACCGGACCCCGGCGAGTTGATAGCCACTCTCCAGCCTGATGTCCTGGTGAAGGGCGGAGATTGGGCGATCAACCAGATCGTCGGCCGCGAGACGATCGAAGCCCGCGGCGGTATCGTGACAACCATCCCGCTGGTTCCAGGCATGTCCACGACATCACTCCTCCAACGCATCCGATCCACCATGTGATTCGTGTCTGACATCGACGCTGAACCCACAACATGGCTCGCTCCTCTCCGCTCGGCCTTGAGCCGGGACGACGCCCGCGCGTGCCTGACAGGCTTACACGGTTCCACGGCAGCGTGCGCACTGACGTTGTTGGCCCGGTCCCAGAAGTACCCCCAAGACGGAGCACGCCCTTGGGTCGTCTTGACCGCCACCGATGAATCGGCCGAACGGATCTTCAATGATCTGCGCTTCTTTCACGATCTCATGGGCCTCCCAGCCGATCGCTTGGCCTTGTTTCCCGAATGGGAAACCTTGCCCTATGAAGCCACAGCGCCGCATGTCGGACTGATCGCGCGCCGGATGACGACGCTGCACCGCCTGCGCAGCGGCGCGGCCACTCTGCTGGTGACGTCCGTTGCCGCCGCCATGCACCGCCTGATTCCGCGCTCCACATTCGAACACGCGGTGCTCCGTCTCAGGACGGGAAGCGCCTGCGAACGGGAGCCGTTTCTGTCCAGTCTGCTCCGGTTGGGCTACCGGCGCGTGTCGGTGGTGGAAATTCCGGGCGAATTCAGCGTCCGCGGCGGCATCGTCGATATTTTCTCCACCGCCTATGCCGATCCGGTCCGCGTAGAATTTCTGGGCGATCAGGTCGAGTCGATCCGCCTGTTCGATCCCGCCACACAGACGTCGGTCAAGAAACTGAGCGACGGCTTGATCCTGCCGGCGCGGGAATTTCTTCGCCTTCCCGATGCGAAGGACGCATTGGCGATGGTCCCCCCGGACGCCGAATGGCGCAGCCCGGACCTCTATCCCCGCATGGATACGCTGCTCGATTATCTGGACGCGCCTCCCTATCTCGCCCTCGATCAGCCGGCGCAGTTGAAGAAGGCCTGCGAGACCGCATGGGAGAAGATCGACGACGGCTATCTGCGCCACGCCGATCGTGACGCTGTACCCTATCCGTCCCCGGAACGGCTTTTCTTGAGATGGCCCGAACTGGAACAGCACACCGCGGCGTGGCCGTTGTTGGCGCTGGAGCCGTTGGCGGCACCGGACGCTTCATGGACGCCTGCGCCGGCGTTCTCCGGCCAGACGCCGGCGAGCATCGGATTGGGCATCAGAGGCACCCCCTTCAGCCAAACCCTCGGCTTGTTGGAACGGCTGAGAGACGAGCATCGTGTCGTTCTCGTCGCCAGAAGCCGTGGGCAGGTCGATCGCCTGTTGGCCCTCCTCCGTGAGCATGATTTGCCGGCGGACGAGTGGACCGCCTCAGCCTGGTCACGCCGAGGTGCGGGCAAACCTCCCTTCTACGTTGTACACGGCGACCTGTCGGCAGGATTCCTTTCCGACAACCTCCGCCTCGCGCTCCTGACGGAAGAGGAGTTGTTCGCCAAAGGCGCGCGCCACAAACCACAGCCGAAGACCAGAACGGCCACGTTCTTGTCCTCTTTGGAAGACCTCAGTGTGGGCGACTATGTGGTCCACGTCCAGCATGGCATCGCCAAGTACCGGGGCCTCAAGCGCCTGGCCGTGCAGAACTTCGAGAGCGATTATTTGATTCTGGAATTCGCCGGCGGGGACACGCTCTATGTTCCGCTCGACCGCCTGAACCAGATCCAGCGGTACAGCGGAGCCGACAGCCACGTCCCTCGGCTCGACCGCCTCGGCGGCACCACCTGGGCCAAGACGACGGCGCGGGTCAAGAAGGACATCGAGGAGATGGCTCAGGAGCTGATCGAGCTCTACGCCAATCGCGAGTTGGTGCAGCGGAACGCCTATGGCGCGGGGGGTACGCTCTACCATGAGTTCGAGGCGGCGTTCGAATACGAGGAAACGCCGGACCAGCTCACAGCCATCAGCGACATCGTCCGCGACATGGAATCATCCAAACCGATGGACCGGCTCGTGTGCGGCGATGTCGGATACGGCAAAACGGAAGTGGCCATGCGCGCCGCGTTCAAAGCCGTGGAACATGGCCGCCAAGTTGCGGTCCTGGTACCGACGACGCTGCTGGCCCACCAGCATTACGATAACTTTGCGGAGCGGTTCGCCCCTTTTCCGACCCGCGTCGCGCTCCTCTCACGGTTCCAATCGCCCAGAGAAACCAAAGCGATCCTCAAAGATGTGGCCGCCGGTGTGATTGATGTCGTGATCGGCACGCACCGCCTCCTCCAGAAAGACGTCACATTCTCGAATCTCGGCCTCGTCATCATCGACGAAGAACAATGGTTTGGCGTGAAACACAAGGAGCGACTCAAGCAGCTCCGGACCCAAGTCGATGTGCTGACCCTGACTGCCACACCGATCCCGCGCACGTTGCAAATGGCCATGTCGAGCGTCCGCGACCTCTCGATCATCGATACCCCCCCGGCCGGCCGCCTGGCGATCAAGACAGAAGTCGTCCGGTCCAGCGATAGAACCGTGCGGGACGCGATCCTGCGCGAGCTGGGCCGTGGCGGGCAAGTCTACTTCGTGCACAATCGGGTCGAAACGATGGAACGCATCGGGGCGTGGCTGCGCCAGCTGGTCCCGGAAGCCCGCATGGTAATGGCGCACGGCCAAATGGACGCCAAACCGCTGGAAGCCGTCATGCTGAAATTCGTGAAGCGTGAAGCGGACGTCTTGATCGCCTCGGCCATCATCCAGTCCGGCCTCGACGTGCCCAACGCGAATACGATCATCGTCAACCGAGCCGACATGTTTGGCCTTGCACAACTCTACCAATTGCGCGGGCGTGTCGGACGCGGAGGCGAGCAGGCCTTCGCGTATTTCTTGATCCCTGACGAAGGCACCCTCACAGGCGACGCGCAAAAACGGCTGATCGCAATTCAACAGTTCACCGAATTGGGGTCGGGATTCCGCATCGCCGCCGCGGATCTGGAAATCCGCGGAGCCGGCAATCTCCTCGGCAAACAGCAATCCGGTCACATCGCCGCGATTGGCTTGGACCTCTATATGCAGATGGTCGAGCAGGCCGTCCAGCGATTGAAAGGCCATGTCGTGGAAGAAGAGCCGGACCCCACACTGCAACTCCCCGTATCGGCCTTTATTCCGGAAGACTTCGTGGGAGACCCGCACCAACGGTTGTCGCTGTACAAACGGCTCACGGCGTGCGGCAAAGTCGGCGAGCTGGCCCTGCTGCACGGAGAAATTCAAGACCGGTACGGGCATCCGCCGGAGCCGGTGGAACGATTGTTAGAGGTCATGGAACTCAGAATGCACGCGAAACGGCTCCACCTCGCCTCCATCGACGTGCACGGCCACTCCGCCACCCTCACACTCAACCCCAAGGCCACCATGCAGGACCGTGCCGTCCACCGCTTGATGGACCAGTTCCAGAAGCGGTTGCGGTTTCTGAGCCCGCTTTCATTCGAGATCCGCATGCCGACGGAGGACTGGCCCGCGATCTTTTCGGAACTCAACTCAACCTTGCAAAGCCTCGATCTCTGTGATACCAACACAGCCGAACAGGATACAATCAGGCCGTGATCGCGCCTGCCCCTAATCATTGACATGACGTTACCTCACGGTTCCAACACCACTCGCACTCCCTACCGTCCATCATGTTTTCTCGCATATTCTCTTGTCGGACTGCTGGGCGTGGCCCTTTCAGGCTGTCCGGCCCAGCAAGAGGAAGAACCCATCGTCGCGCTGGTGAACGGACGCGCCATCACCCAAGCCGAATTCGATATCCGCTGGGGAGAACTGGCTGGTGCGACACGAACCCGCTATGAAAAAGCCGGCGGCAAACGGCGGTTTCTGGATGAGCTCATCACACGGGAACTGCTGATGCAGGAAGCCCGCCGCCAGGGGCTGGATCAGAGCGACACCATTCGCAATAAGACCCAGCGCTATAAGGAACAACTGATCCTCGACGAGCTGCTCAAAGACAAACTCCAGTCCAAGGTGGAAGTCACAAAGGCTGAACTCGACGCCTATTATGAGAGCCATGCGGACGAACTCCTGGACCCCTTGAAGGTGCAGGTTTCGCTGATGCTGCTGCCAAACTTTCCCGCAGCCAAGGATCTGGAAACTCAGGTCAACCGCGGCGGAAGCTTTGCAGCGTTCGCCAAGCGTTACTCCGTCGACGAGAAGACCAAGGCGAAAGGTGGCGATCTCGGCCCCTATCGGAAAGGCCTGGTCCTCCCGGAAGTCGATGCCGTCATCCACTCCCTCAAACCGGGGCTCATCAGCGCGCCGATCAAGACGGAGCAGGGCTATTACCTGGTGATGACCACTCCGCTCGACAAGGAGATTATCGAAGCCGATCTGGCCACCCAGGAGCGGCTCCGCCAAGAACTGTTGGCCGACAAGCGTCGGAAACGATTTGAAGAAGTCATCGCGGACATTCGGGCAAGCGCGACCGTCCGCCTCGCCGATGCTTCCCGATATATCACCGACGAGACCGGCAAATAACCGACTCCCCTCCCTCCCCTTGACTCACTCGTTTCGTGTAGAATGTCCACTTTCTGTTTTCCTTCATTCCTGAATAGGAGCTGAGAGCGGTGTTCTCCGTTTCACGCAGTCCACGTCTGCCACTCCGGCACACTGCCGCGGTGTGGCTCGTCGTGCTCCTGACCTTGCCGCCAGCTTTCGCAGCCACTCATCTTGAAGACCGCATCATTGCCGTGGTGAACTCGGATCTGATCATGTTGTCGGACCTCAAGCGCGAAGTCGCGTCGCAACAGGAACGCATCACGCGGCAACACCAAGGCGATGACCTCGCCCAGCGGTTGAAAATAGCCGAGTATATGGCGATCACAAAGATGATCGAGCGGAGATTGCAGCTCCAAGAAGCCAAGGCCAAAAAAGTCGAAGTGTCGGATCAGGAAGTGCGCCAAGCATTGGAGCAACTGAAACAACAGGGGAGCGCGGTCGACCCGTCGAATACCCAGAATCCCCGAACGGTCAAGGACCAACTTATGCTGCTGCGAGTGGTGGCCCAGGAAGTCCGCGGCAACGTGATGGTTGGCGACTCCGAAATGAAACGATATTATTACGAACATCGTGACCGCTTCGCGCTACCGGAGGAATATCTGCTCAGCCAGATCTTCGTGCAACGGCGCTCCCCCGAAGAGACCGCCGACGCATTGACCAAGGTACGCCAGGCAATGGATGAATTGAAGCGTGGCGAGAAGTTCGAGGATGTCGCGCTGCAATATTCAGACGCGCCGAATGCCGTGCAAGGCGGGCGGCTTGGGCTCGTGCGGCAAGGCGAACTGTTGCCGGCCATCGAGCGGGCCATTGCCGCCCTCGTGCCAGGCGGCATCTCGGACATCATCGAGCACGCTGATGGATTTCACATCATTCGCATGGACGACAAGAAACCCAAGCAGTTTCGCTCCTTCGAGCAAGTCCGGTACGAAATTCAGGGCTTGGTCTTTGAGCAAAAAAGTGAGGATATGTTTCAGTCTTGGCTGACCGGTCTCAAGAACAAGGCCTACATCGAGATTAAATTTTAGCCCAATCCTTAATAACCCCCCACACTCGATCGCGGCCCTCCCCCGTTATCGACGAATAGGGAATCAGCATTTCCCCTTCCGATAATCCCACGTTCCGGTGGGTGTCCCGGAGCACACGTATCCGCTCACTGGATTTCAGTTTGTCGGCCTTGGTGGCCACGACGAGCGGAGCGTGCCCGATCGACCGGAGCCAGGCGAGGGTTTCCCGATCCTGGTCAGTCACGACCCGGCTTTCAACCAGCAACACCACGCCGAGCAGCGGCGCTCGATCGGCCAGATAGGCCTCGAGCAAGGGCGCCCATTGCGCACGGGTCACGCGGGACACTTTCGCAAATCCATAGCCCGGCAGATCCACCAGGTAGAACGTCGACAAATCTGGGTCGGAGGTCGAAACCTGGAACAGATTCACCGCCCTTGTTTTCCCCGGCGTCCGGCTGACCTTGGCCAGATCTCGCCGATGGAGCAGGGAGTTGATCACGGACGATTTCCCCACGTTGGACCGCCCGACAAAGGCAATCTCAGGAATCCCGCCGGGAGGAAATTGTTCAGGGGCGAGGCAACTTCTGATAAACTCAGCCGATAAGATCTTCATCCTGTCATGACCACACGACTTGTACGACTCAAGAAGACACGCCGTATCATCCTGTCCGGCCCATTGTGCGCCGTTAGACATACGTACCCTTCATGCCCAAGTCAACCCGCCGCCGAATAGTCGCCCGCCTCATCTTATGGGGCACGCTGATCGTCGGCATTCCGGCCGGCATCTTGGCTCTGATCTGGCTGGTCACGATGCCGGATGTCGAAGCATTGGCCCGGCACAATCCCAAATCAACGGCACTGATGGAACGCCGCCTGGCTACGGCATCTGAAAAAGGACGCATCGTCACGGCTCAATGGACGTGGGTGCCCCTGGGACGCATTTCATCCCATTTGCGGCGGGCCGTCATCGCGGCCGAAGACGCATCGTTCTTCGTCCACGAAGGGTTCGATTGGGAAGGCATTCGAGATGCCGCGCTCTATAATCTCGAAGCGGGAGAAATGAAACGAGGCGGAAGCACCATCACGCAGCAACTGGCTAAGAACCTCTATTTGTCATCGGAGCGGTCGATGTTCCGCAAAGCGCGCGAGGCCCTCATCACGCGCTCGCTTGAGCAACACCTGACCAAGGAACGCATCCTGGAGCTCTATTTGAACGTCGCCGAATGGGGGCGCGGGGTCTATGGCGCTGAAGCCGCAGCCCGGCACCATTTCGGCAAATCCGCCAATGAGCTGACCTTGGATGAGGCTGCCTGGCTGGCGGCCATGCTGCCGTCGCCCCAGCGATACGACCCCATCAGAAAAACCGCCGCCCTCACACGCCGGCACCAACGCATTCTCCGGTGGATCCACAAGGTTCCAGCCATCTCTCAGACATCGACAAAAGAGGACCGGCAGCTCGATGCAGCCCGATAGGACGATCGGTCAGACGTCGCCGGTGTCACCCACCTGGCCATGCTCCCGCTCACCGAAGATGGCTGATTCGTGGGTGTAGTGTTTGAATTCGAGCAGATTATGCGAAGGGTCTTCCAAAAAGAAGGTGCGGTGTTCTAGGCGGGTACCCGGAAACCGCACACGTGGCTGTTGATAGAACGGCAATCCTTTGGCTTTTGCCCGATCGGCCATCGCCTGCCAGTCCTGCCATGACAGAAACACCAACCCGAAGTGGCGAGGATAAATCCCTTTTTGCGGCGGCAGTGGATCTTGCACAAGATGTCCCACGAGCTGATGGCCCGCCAGACCGAGCGTGATCGCCTGTTTGGACCGCCGGCCAACCGAACAGCCGAGTCCATCCACATAAAACCGCTCGGCGGCCTCAAGATCCTGCACGGGGAACGCCAGATGGAACAGGATGCTGGTCATTGGAATTGATCTCCGACTGTCGGCGTTCCATTTCCATCCCACCATCCAGCCGCCATGCGAGGCGTGACATGCCTGATGGCAAATCGGCCGTTCGGAGCCAACACCAGCGCACCGGCTGCGCCGTCGATTCTCGTCACAAGCTTCTTCAAGACCACCTTTGCTGCCGAGACCGGGCTCTGTCGTAGAGCGAGCCGATCACAGATTTCCTTGGCTGCGGCAACCCGTATAATCCCTTCACCGATTCCGGTCATCGAGACCGCGCCGCTCAGATTGTCGGCATACACCCCACAACCGATAATGGGCGTATCACCGACGCGTCCGGGTAACATCCGATCGATTCCACCGGTCGAGGCACCAGCCGCAACCGTGCCGGACCGATCCAGCGCCACCGCTCCGACTGTTCCATGCCGCTCCCGCGCAGGCTGTTTCCATTTGAGCATCGCACCATATGACAGCCGACGCGTTGGAGCTCCGGTCTGCTGACCTTCTAACTTGAAATGTCGGGCAAACGCCGTGGCCATTGGCCCCACCAGCAGCACATGATATGTTTCTTCCATCACAAGCCGGGCAGCGGCAATCGGATGGACGATGCCTTCGATAGACGCCACTGCACCGGCACACAAGCTCAGGCCCTCCATGATCGACGCATCCATCCGCCGAACCCCATCGAGTTGCCGCCTGGCACCCTTGCCCGCATTGAACAACCCGCTCTGTTCGAGTACACGAATGACCTGCTCCACAGCGGCCAGCGAGGACGCGCCTCGGTCGAGCAGATGATACCCGATTTCCAAGGCAGCTTGGAGACAGGCCGCTTGCAGGGCAGTCATGGCCCGGAGGCCGGCTCCTCCATGGGCAAGGATGATGGGGCCTGCGGATTTCAATTGAGGAGAAAGTCTCGAGCCTGCCGATACGCGGGGTTCTGCATGCGGTCCAGATCGGACCGGACGAAGCCCAGCCCGGTCACGCAGAGTTCAAAATTCTCGGATAGTTTTTGAAACAACGGCGGATCTCCGTCGGCGCTCGCGCGGCCCATTGTGGCCACGATACCATAGGACCGTTTGCCCGTCTTGACATAATCCACAAGGAAATCCTTGTGATAGATGAGCCCCGCCGTCTTGAGGCGCCTGAGATATTCCGGGAACAACCCGGCCATGAACAGAGTGAAATCCCCGATGTGACGATGCACATCTCGTTCACGGTCCATTGACTGCGCCTCGAGCAGTACTTCAGATTCGTACAACAAGTCGACGACCGTGTCCACCGGCTGATTCCGGCTGTTCTTGATCTTGTAGAGTTGGTCCATGTGGGCAAAGTCGACGAGCAAGTTCGACAGGTAGGCGGTCACGTTGTGATCGGGCCAGCCCAGGTGTTCGGTGAAACTCTTCTCGGTCAGAGCACCGAACAGCCGACGCAAAGGGTGTTGAGGAGAGATCCGAGGGGCCATCGTAACCTCTTGTGGCGTCTAACGATGCCGCACGCTAATTATAGCAGACCCCGGGCAAGTCGCCGGTGTTTTCTCCTGTGTTCTCGGTGTTACTGCGCAAAACTTGACCCAAGCCGATCAGGAACGACTGTCACGACTGTCCAAGACGAACGTGACTGGCCCATCGTTCATGAGTGACACATGCATGTGAGCCGCAAACACCCCGGTCTCGACCGGCGTTCCCTGAGCCCGCAGATCAGCCGCTAGCTGCTCATACAGTCGTTTGGCTTCGCCGGGAGGGGCAGCGTCGTCGAAGCTGGGGCGCCGGCCATGGACGGCTCGTCCCAAGAGCGTGAACTGCGACACCAGCAACACGGCCCCGCCCACATCCGCAAGCGACCGATTCATTTTCCCCTGGTCGTCGGGGAAAATCCGCAACGTTCGGATCTTTTCCACCAGATACCGCCCATCGGACGCCTCGTCACCCTTGGCCACCCCCACAAGCACCAAGAGCCCTTTGGCGATGGTTCCGACGACGGCACCATCCACCGTCACCGACGCCTGAATCACGCGTTGAAGAACGGCTTTCATTCCACCAATGACCGATGACTACCGGCGAACAGTCAAATACTGAAGCGTCCCTTCGAGCGTCAGCAGTTTTCGCTTCATGGGCAGGCCACAAGAGAAACCTCCCAGTGATGCATCCTGAGCGACGATCCGATGGCAAGGGATTACCACCGGTAGCGGATTGGCGCCGACCGCACTGCCGACAGCACGGGCATAGTGTCGTCCGCCTACACGGAAGGCAATCCATTGATATGACCGGAGTTTGCCGTACGGAACCCGCTGGAGCACACGCCATACCCGTCGTTGAAATGGGGTCCCGCGGGAGAGATCAAGCGCCAGATTGAAGGTGTCTCGCTTCCCGTCCAGATAGCCAAGTACCTGGTGCCGAGCCTCTTCCAGTCGAGCGGAAGCTCCCTCTTCGAACGGCTCAGTCGTCACAGACCGGAGGTCCGATTCGATCGCCCGCTTTGACCCTTTGGGCAAGGCGACGCTGTCGATACCTTTCGTGGTTTCAGAAATGCCCATCCATCCCCAGGATGATTTGAAGATGATCGCCCGCCTCATTGCACTTTCTACGCTCCCCCTATCCGGCCGAGTTTTCGACGCACGATCCCCCACACTACATCAAGTTCCTCGGACCGCAGCAAGGTATGGACTCCGACGTAACTGCCCACGCTCACGCCGATGGCCCCGAAGAGGATCACGGACTTGGCGATCCAGTCATCGGGATGCATCCACACCGGCGCGTTGGCCGCCCACCAACAGGCCAGAGCCATCGGGATACAAGCGACAGCCACTCGCAACGATGACCGCCCCACAGCCCCCCAGTCGACGCCGCCCAACCGCCGGTTGAGCACCGCCACGAGGATGCCTCCATTGACCATAGCAGCGAGAGCCGTGGCAAACGCGAGTCCTGCCGCGCCGAGCGGGCGCATCAGCAACAGTGAAAACACGATGTTGGCGACTACCGCAACCGCAGCTGAAACCGCCGGCGTCTTGGTATCTTGCAGCGAATAGAACGCCGCGACAATGATGCGCACTCCTCCGAACGCCCACAAGCCGATCGCATAGCACAGGACCACTAGGGCCGTTGCGGTCGTATCTTGCGCCGTAAACGTCCCGTGCTCAAAAAAGAGATGCACAATCGGCGTTCTCAGCAGAATCAAGCCGACCATGGCCGGCACGATGATGAACAGAATCATGCGCAGACCGAAACCGAGCGTCGTACGCAATTCATCCAGCGCGCCGCGTGCCGCTTGGGAAGACAAGGTGGGCAGAATCGCCATGGCCAACGCGACACCGAAGATCCCCAGTGGAAATTGGATCAGCCGCATGCCGTAAAAGAGATACGTCGGTCCTCCGGCAAAGAACGACCCCAAGACCGTGCTGACTGTCAGATTGACCTGCGTCACGGAAAGGCCGAGCAGCGACGGCACCATCAGTGTGCCGATCCGCCGCAGTCCGGGATGTCCGGGCTCAAACCGAAACCCGAACAAGAGGCCGCGCAGCTTCAGACTAGGGAGTTGCATGGCAAACTGTGCCGCTCCTCCGGCAACCACACCGATGGCAACCCCGATGATCGGCTCCTGGAGCAGCGGGGACACAAATACTGCCCCGACGATGATGAAGACGTTGAGAAACAGCGGCGAAAAGGCCGGCACCGCAAACGCCCGCACAGAGTTGAGAATGCCCATCGCCAGCGCCGCCAAGCTGACAAATAGCAGATAGGGGAACATGATACGGGCAAGCAACGTCGCCAGCGCCAGTTTGTCCGGATTCTCTTGAAATCCCGGTGCGAGCAGCTGCACGAGCCACGGTGCCGCCACCATGCCAACGAGAGTAACGAACGTCACGATCGTCAGCAGGGTCGTGAACACCGCGCTGGCCATTTCCCAGGCATCCTGCTTGCTGCGCGTCGTTCGATATTCCGTAAAGACCGGGATGAAGGCCGAGGACATCGAACCTTCCGCGAACAATTCTCGAAGGAGGCTTGGAATACGGAACGCGATAAAGAAGGCATCGGCCGCCGGCGTCGCACCGAATAGCCGAGCGAGCACCATGTCGCGGACAAAACCAAGAATCCGGCTGGAAAACGTGGCGATGCCGATCACCCCGGCTGATTTGACAACCGAGTGGATCTCATCTTGTTTGGCCTGCGGAGAGGGGGCCGGCGCGGTGGGTTCGGACATGGACCGGATTCTAGCGGAACATCGGCGCGTCGTCTATTGATCGGGATATTTCTCGGCCGCCTCTCCCGTTGCGGTCAGGCGGAATAGTGCCGGGCAAGATGCTCGCGCTGGAATCGCATGATGTACTGAATCAAGAGCTCCCGATGTTGAGCGGCCATTCCAACGAACCGAGCATGCAGCCGGTACGTACGAATGTGATGGGCTTCGATGTGATCCACCCGGAGGACCTCGATGGACGCCCTGAAGAGGACCTGGTCCGGAAAACGCATTGTGAGCTTGAGGATGTCATGCGGTTCATAGAGGGTGTTCACGACAGCGCCGATACCCCCGCCACTGAGATTGACGGATTGCTCAAGGAGTTCCCCCTGGGTGTCGTCCGTCTCGGCTTGAAGACACATGGGCAGCATGACATTGATTCGATAATAGGCACGGCGATCGGCGAAGGAAGATGGGTTGTCGAGTGACATGAGACTACCTACTATAGCTTGATGCAGACGGAAACAACGACTCCGCTACCGCTCTTCGACCAGCTGGTTCGGCAATTCATTGGGGTTGTCCCCAGCATGGGGTGGACAGACTTCTGCGAGCAGGCGTCCACATTGCTCGATCCCTTCACACAGCCCTCCTGCAAGATCCTTCGCCTTTAACCGTTCAACGGCCGCCTGCACGATCTGCGGCCACCGTTCCACGGGAACCTGTTGCGCCAAGGGGCGATCGGGAAGCACATAGATCTCACGTTCCAGAACCGACAAGAGGATCAACACCCCGGTGCGCCCCCGCGTCCGGAAAATGGCGTGCCGGGCAAAGGCGTGCTCGGCTCGAAGACGAACCTTGTGTTGCATCCGTTCTTTGGACGTGAACAGATGGATCACGGGACCGAGGGTGCCGAGCCGGGAGCCGATTCCGTACGCGAGAATGGTGGCACATACCAGCCATGCAGCATTTGCAGCATGCCAGCCCCAGGGGAGCCAGAGCGTTTCAAGAGTCAGTAGGACCGTCAGGACTATCAAGGCAAGCACGAGCCCCGCCCAATGCTGCGCATCGCGATAGAAGCCAGACCGCGGGACGATCATTGGAACGATCTCCGCCCTCGTGTGTTGCTCCGCCCGCTGGACAGTTGACTCGATGCGTTCCCGCTCTTCAACCGTGAGCATCACTTCCTTACCAGCTTCCACTGGCGCCACCTCCTCCAAAACTACCTCCTCCTCCGCTGAAACCGCCCCCCATGCCGCCGAACGTGCCGCCGCCCCATCCGCCTCCTCGGCTGCTGTACCACATCCAATCGTCCATGCCTCCTCGCATACTTCGCCGCCCGCTGATTCCCGCGGACGACAGAAACAAAAGCAGCAGCAGAGTGATTCCCCCGGCGATCAAGGCCGGCACCAGCCAGGGGGCTAGCAAGAGTGAGAGCCCTGTGCCGGCAATCGGTCCAAGGAGCCGATTGACATTCATCAGGATGAATCCCAGCATCAGGCCGACCATGATTGCGGTCATGATCTGACCCAGGTGATCGGTGTCCTCCCGAGGGATCGGCCTCTCCGATGCCTGATAGGTGCCTTCGATCGTCCGTACGATGGCATCAATCCCAGACGCCACTCCACCCGTCACATCACCGGCGCGGAAGCGGGGGACGATGTCGTTTCTGATAATGCGTGCCGATCGGGCATCAGTTAACGTTCCCTCCAGGCCATACCCCACTTCAATCCGGACTTTACGTTCCTGTATCGCCACCAACAACAGAACCCCGTTGTCGGTTCCTTTCTGACCCAGTTTCCAGGTCGTAGCCACACGATGAGAAAACTCTTCCAAGGCATCCCCTTCGAGCGAAGGGACAATCAGAACCGCGACTTGATTGCTCGTGGCAGCTTCATGCGCCGCCAGTCGAGCCGACAGCGACTCCACCGCCGAGGCTGGCAACACATGAGCCAGATCCATGACGCGCCCAGTAAGCTGCGGCACGTCAAGGGCGTGGGCGAAACTGGCGAAGGCCCATACGAAGGTTACAGCCACGACAAAGAAGAGGCCGCCGGAGCTCCTGTTCTTCTTCGCCTCCACCGTCCCCCTCAACGTCAAACCTGAACCTAGAACTTCACTTCGGGCGGCTTCGCCACCGCCTTCTCGTCAGCGACGGTGAAGTTCGGCTTTTCTTCCATGTGCAGTAGAAACTGAGCCGTCAAATTGGTGGGAAAGTAGCGGACCATCTTGTTGTACTCCGCCACCCGGTCGATGTAGCGTTTGCGGGCGACGGTGATACGGTTCTCCGTGCCTTCCAGCTGACTCTGCAGGTCGCGGAAATTCTGATCGGCCTTGAGGTTCGGATACTGTTCGGCGATTGCAATGAGGCGGCCCAGCGCCGAGGTGAGACCGGCTTGCGCTTTCTGAAATTCTTCAAATGCCGCCGGATTCTTGAGCATGTCTGGAGTTACCTGAATCCCCGTCGCCTTGGACCGCGCGTTCACCACTCCTTCCAAGGTCTCCCGCTCATGTGCGGCATAGCCTTTCACCGTGGCCACGAGGTTCGGAATCAGGTCGGCGCGTCGTTGGTATTGATTGATGACTTCGCTCCAGGCTGCCTTGGTATCCTCATCCAACCCTTGCAGGTCGTTGTAGCCGCAGCCGGACCCGAACAGCGCCCCTGCCAGCACCAAGCTGATCGCGATCTGCTTCAATCCTCCGCACGTCATGGCACCATCCCTCCTTCGACAACCCTGGCCCCTTTCCTTCCAGCTTGGTTCTCATGCTACCATGACGATGGCCGTGAAAAATACGTTGCGCCAGAGGCTGCATCGCCAGGCGGTTCCGTCACAGCATGATGGAAAGTTGATAGAGGCCGGGCCCCATGCACCCAGCATTACGACAAGCCTACGAGCGAGAACTGGCTGCAGCCGTGGAGTGGTATTCAGGCCATGACCTTGAGCAGGCGTTCTTTCACCTGGAACGTGCCCACATTCTCGGCCAGGCGTTCACCCTCCCTCATGCCAAGGCCCACTGGTGGATGCTGAAGGTCGGCTGGAGACGTCGGGACTTGACCGAGATCACCGGCCAGGTGGCCAGGATCGTTGGGGCAACCTTGTTTACATGGATCTGGGTCCCTGTGGGCAACACGGGCGGCGCTCACGTGCCCCCATTCAAGTCCATGCCGATTCCAGAAGAGTTCCAAGAACTGCTGAACCCGTCTTATTCCTCGACTCGCTTGACCAGCGGTCGGCCCGACGGCCCGACTGGATAGAGCTTTGACTCGCGTGACGGCTCCTGTTGAATGACCACCGGCGCGGTCATCTCCAATGTTCCGTTCAGGCGCACCCCCTCCTCAATCGAGAGAACGGGAGTCTTGAGACTGCCTTGAATCACGGCTGGGGCACGCAGCGTGATGCGTTCCGTGGCTTGAATGTCACCTGTAATGGCCCCTTCGCACACCACCGACCCGGCCGAGACCTTGGCCGTGATCACGGCTTCAGCCCCCACCAACAACCCGCCGTCGGCGTGGATTTCACCATCCAGCGACCCGTCGATCCGCACGGTACCGGAATAGGTGATTACCCCTTTGAACGTCACGCCCGTCCCGATGAAAGCGCTCACGGTCTCACTGGATACTGGTCGGCTTCTGATTGAACCATGCCCCTCTGGAGTCATCCCCTCATCCGCATACACAGTATTCTCTTGCTTCCACATATAATCCCCTCCCTCTTCCCTCTCATCAAATGGTGTGATATGAGTCGTCTTGCCTGATCCTGGCCATTCTCTATCGGTTCCTAACGGAATTTATTGAGTGCCGGGGGTAAAAATCAGCCCGGATGGGTGCAGATCCACCCTCCATACTATATCGTGGGTGGCCCCCCTAGTCTCGGCCTCAAGAACTCGTCATGACTCTCGAACGGTCGTCTCATTTGCCCGGCGGATTTCAGGTGCGGCACCACACGCTGGGTATCTATCAAGGCAGTGCGATCGACCTTGCCTTCTGGCATCCTTCTTCCAATATGCCGGAGTATGGCCTATGCCGGTTTTCCACCGAGGACCAAGCACACGCACTCATCGATTTTCTCTGCTCGGCCATGTGCACAGAGCCGCTGGATCGGAACGATCTGACCGTTGAACCTTACGACCTCGCAAAACATGATCAGTTAGTGACGGATTACCCGCTTCCGTCAGCCTGGGAAACGCCCCTTTAGCGGCTCCTAGTCATGGGAACTGCTTTGCCCCTCAACGAGCGGACTGGCAATCGGCGAGGCCACTGCCTTCGACAAGACCGAGGACGTGACACCTGAGCGAGAATGAATGAACTCAAGGAGTCGTTTGTTTTCTTGGGCCTTTCGGAGAAACTTGAGTGCAATGCCGCGCGCGCTGACAGATCGAACTATCGCCGCCACTTCAATAGGGGGCTCGTTTGGGGCGATCCCGATTTCCAGATAAAAGATGTCGTCGACATGCACCTGCGTATTGCTCTGAATAACACAGCCGCCCAGTGACAGATCCATGACAGTGCCTTCGCCCCGCACTTTCCCGCCCGAAAATGACAGACATAACCGAACAGGAATGCGGAGATGTTCCCGGCGGTCGATCGGATGGCCGGAATCCCCTTTCCCCATACTCCAGGCTAAGAAGCGATGGCTGCAAGCCTGGCAGTGGAACGGCATAATGCCAATCCACATCGCGACATGTTCCCGCGGCGATTGCGGACGGGACTGGAGCACACCGCTGTTCCGGCACCTCGGACAGGTAATCTGACGGCTCATGACAGTCTTGGGTCTCCACCACGGACAAGAGGGTTCCCACGCTCTCACGATCGAACTATAAAGACCTTTCCCCCACAGTCAAGCTGATTGGCATCCTGCGCAACGGGCGACAAGTCGACGGATTCGTTCAGGGGAGCTATGGGTAGCTAATGAGGCTCAGCCTGCGACGAGTCTGGTTCGGCGGGCGATCCCGACGCGACGAAGCCGGCACGGAGATATTCCCGGTTGAGCATGGCGATGAACCGGGTACTGATGCGTTTGGGGCAGACCGCTTCGCACTCGTATTGATTGCCGCAGGCGCCGAATCCTTCCCGGTCCATCGCCTCCATCATCGCAGCGACTCGCCGCGCCCGCTCCGGCTTACCTTGGGGCAACGTGCCAAGATGAGAGACCTTGGCTGCCACGAACAACGTGGCCGATGCATTTTTGCATGCGGCCACACACGCTCCGCAACCGATGCAGGAAGCCGCGTCCATGGCGGTCTCAGCCTGCTCCTTACCGATCAGCAGTACGTTGCCGTCGACCGCTCCACCCGTATTGATCGAAATATACCCGCCTGCCTGCATCAGCCGGTCCAGTGCGCTCCGATCAACTACAAGATCCTTGATGATCGGAAAGGCCCGCGCGCGCCACGGCTCGATCGTAATCACATCTCCAGCGGAAAACCGGCGCATATAGAGCTGGCAGGCAGCCATCCCGCGTTCCGGGCCATGAGGCACCCCGTTGATCACAAGGGAACAACTTCCGCAGATTCCTTCGCGGCAATCGTGTTCGAACGCCACCGGTTCTTCCCCCTTGAGAATTAGCCGCTGGTTGACCCCATCGAGCATCTCCAGGAACGACATGTCAGGACTGACCTCGTCCGTCTCATAAGACACCAACCGCCCGTTGTCGTGCGGGCCCTGCTGCCGCCATATCTTCAACGTGAGTTTCATCTCCGATTCATGTCCTTCTGTGGCGCCTCACAAGAGACCATTCACGCTTTTCGGTCACTGATAGCTTCTGGTCGTCGGCTGTACAAATTCGAAGGCGAGCGCCTCCTTGTGCAGAAGGGGGGAATCGTCCTGCCGATATTCCCAGGCCGCCACATGGGCGAACCGTTCATCGTCTCGTTGCGGCTCTCCATCGGCAGTTTGATATTCCTCCCGGAAATGTGCTCCGCAAGACTCCTCCCGGTGCAAGGCGTCATGGCACAGCAATTCGGCGAACTCGAGAAAATCCGCCACCCGGCCCGCATACTCCAGCTCTTGATTAAATGTCTCCCCCGATCCGGGGACGGCTACGTCTCGCCAAAACTCCTCGCGCAACGCAGGAATCGCTTTCAGCGCTCCGGTCAGTCCTGCTTTAGAGCGAGCCATTCCGCAGTGATCCCATAAAATCTTTCCCACCTCCCGATGAAACGAGGCTGCGGTGCGGCGCCCGTTGGCTCGGAGCAATGTCGCCACCAAACCGGTAACACGCTCCACTGCCGCACGAGACGCGCGGTGCTCCTCAGCCACCGGAGTGGCCTTTGCCGACGCCAAGTAATGGCCAATGGTGTAGGGCAGGATAAAATAGCCATCGGCGAGGCCTTGCATCAGCGAGCTGGCACCGAGCCGGTTTGCGCCATGATCGGCAAAATTCGCCTCGCCGATGACAAAGAGTCCCGGGATCGTACTCATCAGATTGTAATCGACCCACAGTCCCCCCATGGTATAGTGCGGGGCCGGATAGATGCGCATAGGTACCCGGTAGGCGTCTTCTCCAGTTATCCGCTGGTACATCTCGAAGAGGTTGCCGTATCGCTCCCGCACGACGTCCACTCCCTGTCGCTCGATGACATCAGCAAAATCCAAATACACACCGTGGCCACCCGGTCCGACACCGCGGCCCTCATCACACATTGCCTTCACAGCGCGGGAGGCGACATCACGGGGCACGAGGTTGCCGAACCTCGGATACCGACGCTCCAGGAAATAGTCCCGTTCGGACAAGGGAATCTCTTCAGGAAGCCGGCGATCTGCGGGCGCACTCGGCACCCACAGCCGTCCGTCGTTCCGGAGGGATTCGGACATGAGTGTCAGTTTAGCTTGGTGCGTTTCAGCCGGTGGGATCGCCGTCGGATGGATCTGCGTAAAACAGGGATTAGCAAAGGCGGCACCTTGTTTCCAAGCTCGATACGTTGCCGTCACATTGCAGCTGCTCGCATTGGTGGACCGATAGTACACATTCCCGTAACCGCCGGTCGCCAACACAACCGCGTGTGCCATATGGGCCGTAATACGCCCCGTCACCAAGTCACGGACCACGATACCCCGAGCATGTCCGTCGATCACGACAAGATCGAGCATTTCGGTACGCGGACGCATCGTCACCTGCCCTCGCTCAACCTGCCAACACAAAGCCGAATAGGCCCCCAAAAGGAGCTGCTGTCCGGTCTGGCCCCGGCAGTAGAACGTGCGGGCGACTTGCACACCGCCGAACGACCGGTTGGCCAGCTGTCCGCCATACTCCCTCGCAAAAGGAACACCAAGCGCCACACACTGATCAATGATCTGAGTGCTGACTTGGGCCAGCCGATAGACATTGGCCTCACGTGAACGAAAGTCTCCGCCTTTAATGGTGTCGTAAAATAACCGTGCGACACTGTCTCCGTCGTCCTGATAATTCTTCGCCGCGTTGATGCCTCCCTGCGCCGCGATACTGTGCGCCCGTCTCGGGCTGTCCTGGAAACAAAAACACTCCACCTGATAACCAAGCTGACCCAATGTCGACGCCGCGCTGGCTCCGGCCAATCCAGTGCCAACGACGATGATTTTGATCCGCCGCTTATTTCCTGGACTCACGAGTTTTTCGGAGAATCGGCGCCGCTCCCACTTCGTTTCCAGCGGGCCAGGGGGGATCTTGGGGTCGAGCGTCATCATGGCCGTACCAATCCCAGAAAGACCGCGAAAATGATCGCCAGATTGCCCATCACCACAAACAAAGCGACCGCGGGCCCCGCAGCCCTAAAGAGACGAATGAGCGCCGCATGCTCGACCCCTAGTGTCTGTAAGCTTCCGGACACCGCATGACTGAGATGCATCCCGAGCACCAGCTGCCCTGCGCAATAGAGCGCCACATAGAAGGGATTGTGAAATGCCTGGATCACCTTGCCGTAGACATCCCGATGGCCTCGCTCATCCAATTGCTCATGAACGGATGGATCACCGAGACCTACGGTCAAATGCAGGATGTGGAACACGATGAAGAGCAGGAGCAGGCTGCCGGTGAGCGCCATCGTGCGCGAAGCCATGGATGCGACCCGATATTCACGGACCGCGTAGGCCACTGGACGGGCGCGTCGGTTCTGGAGGGCAAGCCGGGTGGCCAAGGCGATGTGGGCGACCGCAACTGTCAGCAGCCCAAGCCGCGCACTCCACAAGACAATCGGCATCTCGCGCAGAAACGCGGCATATCCGTTAAGCGCGTCGGGCCCCTCGAATACTTGGAGATTGCCCAGCATATGAAAACTCACGAATCCGGCCAGGCCTAGCCCACTTAGAGCCACGGCGACTTTGCTGCTCAGCGAGGTCTTAAATTGATCGGATCGCCGCATTACCCCCTCGAGATTCACATACAGATCGGACAGGCCGTCTCTTCGCTGAGTCGTCGACCGTCTCGCTTCATATGTACTCCGCTTACGCCGAGAGCTCAAGCAGAACCATTCGGCTTGGCTGGCCTTTGAGACTTGTGGCAGTATACACATCGGCTTGCGCGCCGCTGGAAGAAGGAAACGGTGGATACACAACACAGTGGGAGGGAGAGAGGTTCTCAGCCAGGCGGCGTGAATCCAGTTTACAACGAGGCGGGGTTCATCTATTAAAGGGCAGCCTGAATCGGGACTTCGCTTAGGCTGATTCCAGATCCGCCACCCTTCGCATCAAGGATTAGCTGGAACCCCTCGTGGATGGGATTTTTGTGGTCCACAAGCAGGAGCCCCTGATTGTCGATGCCTCCCTTGTGCTTCATGCAGCAACATCTGCCAGGACCACCGGGAGAGAAAGTGTGAATGTGGCTCCACCTCCCACACCCGGGCTAGAGGCTTGGATGGAGCCGCCCATATTCTTCGCAGATATGGCGGCACTGTGCAGGCCCAAGCCGTGTCCATGTTGCTTTGTCGTAAATCCTTGCATAAACAAGCGTGGAAGATGTTCGGAGGGAATCCCGCAGCCGCTGTCTGCCACTTCAAGCCGTACGGAATTGGTGCCATCTCCGGTCATTCCGACACGCACAGACAGTCGGTGGGTCGCGGCCGGTTGCGTGGCCATGGCATCTTTAGCATTTACAATCAAATTGACCAAGATCTGCAGCACTTGATGTCGATCCGTCATAATCAATGGAACAAAGCCGTATTCTCGGGACACGCGGACCCGATATTTCTCCGGTTCAGGCAGGGCCATCAACAGAGCTTGTTCCATCAGATCTACCATTCGGGACGGTTCACGAATACAACCTGTTTGGGCAATGTCTTGCTGCGACAGAACCACCTGTTTCACATGTTCAAGCTTGTTTACGAGGGATTCGAGCTCGCCCTGAATCGTCTGGTGACTCCCGCTGAGAGAATCGGCAACCAAGCTCAAATACCCAGGGATTTGCCTGCCCTGCGGATCGACCGTCAGAAATTCTTTCAGATCGCTTTGGTGCTCACGAAAGAGCGATGCAATTCGGCACACATCGCCCACCATCGGCTTCCGCAGCGTCTTCAAGAGGGTATCCGTCGACACATTGATGCTATTCAGTACATTTCCGACGTTGTGAAGCACGTTCGAGGCCACATCTGCCATGCCCGCTTGACGTGACGCCTGCATCAGCCGCTGATACAACTGCTCCTTCTCCGCCTCGACCTTCTTCCGTTCGTTGATTTCAACAGAGAGGCTTGAATTCGTTTTCTCGAGTGCCTGGTTTTTTTCCAGAATCTGAGTCCGTGACCATTCCAATTCACTATTGGCCTCCTTGAGTTCAGAATTTATTCTGTCCAGCTCGGTGACATCGTGGAAGGAGACCAGCGCGCCTTTAACCGAAGCGCCATCATCGATGATGGGCACAGCATTGACGATAAACTTCCTTAAGCCCCCTTGGGGTGAATCCAGAAGGAGGGACACGCCTTCTTGTGACTGTTTCTCTTTCACCGCCTGAAACCACGGATACACCGAGGTCATCCCCGCTGGCTCATCGGATCTCCACAACATAGTGTCGAGGTCAGCCCCGATCAGCGATGTCACCGGCTTTCCCACCGCAGAGCAAAAGGCCTCGTTGGCCAAGACGATAAAATTCCGGTCGTCGATCATGACTACGCCTTGCGTGAGCGCATCGAGCGCGGCCTTCACACGGGCAGGAACGACACCCGAGGGATCGAGTTGACGCAGCGTGCGTTTCATAAAAAGGAGGTAACCGAGAAATCCCATTACACTGACGAACGCAAGGAACCGTACCCAGGGGTCTGTCAGAAGCCATGATGCCTCGGATGGCTCGGCCTGCCGAAAGGCAATTTGCAGCGTGCCCCATGGCTGTTCACCGGAAAAGATCGGAACCTGGAGAAATTCGAGAGTCGATTCGTCACCGGGCGGCTGCACCCACATCCGAGCATGATCTCCGACCTGTGCTACCGCCGTCCCGTTCTTACGAAGGAGAGCCAGCGACAAGATATCCTGATTTCGCTTGGCTAAGGTTTCCATCGCGAACTTGATCGTCTCAAGCTGATTGCGTTCGGCAAGCGAGGAATATTGAACGGCCAACGACTCTGCCAAATTGCGCCGATAGTCGAATACCTGGCGATCGCGGCTCGGCACCACATCGATGAGGAAATCGCCCGCCAGCATTACACTGATCGTCAGACTGGCCAAGCCAAGACTGACCCACACTAAGGGCGTCGTACGCATTATGCTTCCGGATGCCTCCCGCGACTCGCGTCTTGCTGCTTGGTCATCTGCGTCTTGGATTTCAATATTCGATCCAGACCCTGGAACTCACGGTTTTCCTGTTCATGGTCTTCGCGCATTTCTTGATCTCGCTCCTTCCGCCTCCGTCTCCCTACACCCAGCACCGGCAACGGATCGAAATGGCGCCAGGCCGGCAGTGAGACGAGAAAGCTCGCCAATAAGGACCCGCTGCGAAGCAGCCATGCTACGAACCCTGCCGACAGTGCCACTCCGGAGAACGCTGCAATCCGTCCAATGAGGTGTGCCTGCTCTTCTCGCTCCTGCATCTTCCTCTCAAGCTCGTCGGCCAACCTGTTCAATTGCGCGGCAAGACTGTCGTGAGAAGTTGCTCCCTCGCTCGCCGCTGACACCGTGATGTTCACCGTCGTGCTGTCCATCGAACCCTTCACATCAGTCGAAAGCAGGGTCAGCGTATCGGTCCCGCTATAGTTCGACGCCGATCGATAGCTCAGTGTCGCCAAGGTCGCATTGATCTCATCTTCAGTGCCGGACAATGTCATGGTTGACGTGCCGTTTGCCCCCTCCGCAATGGCGGCCTCCCCTGCCAGAGTCACCGTGAGGGTTCCGTTCGTGACCATCAATTGAACCGTCGCCAGATCACCGTCTTCGTCTATCACGCTGATGCCGGCGAGGCTCAACGAGGCGCCGCTGGTGACCGTCTGCCCCTCCGGCACAATATTAAGCGGCGGATGCTTGACCGCTCCTTCCACACTCTTCGTCGGCATGAGGCTTGACGTTCCAACCCGCGGCCCTGTCCCTCCAGCCACATCACCACGGTCTCCGCCTGATATCCACGCCCTGTCCGGTGGAGGTAGTACAAAGGGTAGAGATAGGATACCTCCTGCGGACGGCAATCCAGACGGATTGAGTCCAGGACCTGGCCCTGGACCGGGGCCTGGATCCGGAGGGGTGGGCGGGGGGAGAGGCGGCGGAGGAGCAAAGGGCGATACGGTGAACGCAAACGTGGTGGCCCCAATTGTACCTCCTGCGCCGTCACTGACGGTAAACATGAAGCGATCACTGGTACTCACCGCACCGCTGTGGACGAACACCAATCGGCCGGCATCGATATCTGCCTGCGTAAAGCGCGTGATGGCCACACCGGGAGCGGTCGTCAGCTCAAGGTGACCGTTCAGCGGCGACGCCGTAACTGTGTAAACCAGCTGCGCCGGCGGATGATTCGCGTCCGTCACGCGCAATTCAGCCGAGGTGATGATGTCCACTAGCCCTTGGGTCACAGTCGACCCGGCATTCGTGGCCAGAACCGGAGGGCTATTGACGACCGCCGTCACCGTGATCGCCACCGTGTCCGTATCCACCACCGCGTTACTGTCCGTGCTCGTCACCGTCAGCAGGTCCGCCCCGCTGAAGTTCAGGTTCCC
>JAYWIP010000149.1:0-4261 GCA_039794465.1 Nitrospira sp. | reverse complement strand
TGGGACAGACACCACGCGGAGACGCGGGGAAGGGTGTCAGTCCCACAGGTGCACGTTGCGCCGCTTTTCCTGCGTTAGCCCGTCACCCGCGTGAGGGTGTTCTCGTCAGTGTGGTGAAACAGATCAGGCCGCCCCGGCATGCGGAGTTGCGAGTCTTCCTTGTAGTGGAACCGGTTCTGGTCCAAGACCGTCACGGTCAATTCGTAGCGCACTGTCTTGAACTCTTTGTCGAGAAACCGGTTCGAGCAAATCCCATAGGTGTCCGACCCCGCCTCCGCCAGCAGCGTAAAGGTTGTGGCCGTCGGCTCCGCCGTGCCCCCGGCGATCAGCGCCACTCCGCGCGGCACGATGAAACAGCGCAGCACCTGCCGTTCACCTGGGTCCCAGAGCCAGTAGCCCACTTCCTCGTGGAAAGGATCGGCCTCCCCGATCCTCCATGCCACCGTGGCGTAGCGCAAGCCGTACAGCACCTGCTCATGATTGCGCACGGGGCTGATCGGCTCAAAGGTGATTCGCTCGCGAAACGCGTTTCGCTCCGTCCCCCGATCATCCGACGGTGCTACATCCGCGCCTTTATCTCCCTCCCATACCCCCGCCAGCAGCGCCAGCGGCCCAAGTTGCTTCATCAGTTCAGAATTCATTAAGCCTTCGGACGTGCTTCAATAGAGTAGGCCTGCCGGTTCAGGACCGGGTATAGAGAAAAAATTGGCGTGTTGAACGGGAGCGTAGCGCTCTCAACGCCGGGCAGCAGGCCCAAGTGCAGATTGACGAAGTTGTAGCTCAGGCCTTCTTGCCAGGGTTGGCGAGAGGGTTCGGCATAGGCTTCAACGCGGTCGGAGGCATAGGTGCGGGTCATGAGTCCTGTGGCCCCACTAAGCCCGTAGTCTGCGAGGTCCGGCGCGCCCTGGATCAGCAGCGAGACGACCGATGCATCGAACCAGATTTTGAATTTGCAGCTCACTTGGATAAAGGGCCCCAGCGAACCGACCGTCTTCAACAGAGCCAGAGGATAGGCCAAGCCGTCCGGCACGTCCGGCTCGCGGTCCGGCGGGATAAACCGGAAGTCCGGCTCCTTGAGGGCGGACACGGAGACGAAAAGGAGGTGCGGGTCGTCCAACGCCACGTCGAGCATCCGGCCGTCGTGATAGCCGCAGAGTTTGCCCATTTCGTAGCGCAATGGATAGGAATAGCCGACTTTGGCGTAGAAGATTCTCACGCCGCCGTCAAGCGGATCGTCCGGCTTGCGGCTGATCTTCAAGTCGAACGGTAACAGCATATGAAACCCCTGGGTCCGTGCTGCCATGAAGGGGGCGCAGGCGCCGGGGAATTCTTTTTGGATGGCCGGATTGTCCGGGTCGAACCGTCCATGAGTGCCGCCGAAATGCTGTGCGGTCTTCGCCTCGGCGGAGACTCGATACTTGTTTTGATAATAGGTGCCGGCGCGTTTCTGGGCGAGGTCGAGAAAATACTCCGGCGCTTCCGTTTCAACGAAGAAGCGCTGGCTGGACAAAGACGAAGGACGCGCGACCTTCATCGCCTGGGAGTAAATCTTAAGGTCCGCCGCGGTTTTTTGAATGGTTTGGTGGAGATGACGGGCCAGTTCGGGATCCTGGAACGTCGTCCGAGGCAAGACCTCGATGGCGTTCTGCAAACATTCAAGCTTGGCAGTGTAGCGTTTCGGTTCGGCGGCAAAGGCGTCCGCCGTAGCCATATAGAGATTGAACTGTTCCTCAGCCGTCAGACCCAGCCGGTCGAAGCCCGGTTCGCGGAGAAACGCCAACGCTAGGGGGCCGAAGGCCTCTTCGCGTCTGATGCAAAGCGTCATCAAATAGTTGTACTGCGCGCGCGCGTCGTCCGGTGTCACGGCCTGGCATTCTAGCCCGCAGCATTCATGAGTTTCTACTGCAACCGCCGTGACTGTGTAGTGAGCATTCACGATCTCGTCGCCTTTACTGCCGAAAAAATCGCGTGTTATAGTCCGGTCCTGCGTAGTTCGTGAAGCGTCGTTCGTATCTCGTTCATCGCTTCGCCACGTATGAGTCTCTTGACGAGATACGCTTCACGGTTCACGCAAGACGGGGGTGAGGGATGCCTGACGTTCCGGTGAAATTGTATCTCGATAAATTGTTGAAAGATTCTCGGAACGTCGCGCGGCAGCTGGCGTTGCTGCCAGGACCGGCCAAAGACAAGGCGTTGCGGGCGATGGCGGACCGGCTGGAGGCTGATGAAGGCGTCATTCTGGCGGCCAATGCGAAAGATGTGGATGCGGTCGGGAAATCCTACGAAAGCGACACCAAGAAGGACCGGATGAAAGCGGCGGTCGCGCGAGTGCGGATGACGGCCGACTCCATTAAAGAGATGACCGAGCGACTTCGCATGATTGCCGACTTGCCCGATCCGGTCGGCGCCGTGACGGCTCGGTGGGAAAGGCCGGACGGATTCCAAGTAGGGAAGGTGCGGGTGGCCATCGGGGTAATCGGAGTGATTTCCGAATTGAGTCCTCTGGTGACAGTGGAGTCGATTGCGCTCTGTTTGAAGTCTGGGAATCTCTGTGTCTTCCGTGGAGCGTTGGAATGGAGTTTGACGCACCAGGCGATTGAACGGGCGCTGCGTGAGGCAGTTGAAAAGAGCGGTGTGCCCGTGGGTGCATGGATTCTTATCGACCGTCCGGAGAAGGAAGTCGCCATGGAGCTGATGCGTTCGGGAAAGAGTCTCGATGCGATCATTCCACGAGGCGGGTCCGGTCTCCGCAAGACGGTTATAGAGCAAGCCAAGATGCCGGTGTTGTGTCATGACGGCGGACTCACCCAGCTGTATGTCGATGATGAGACCGATATTCCCCTGGCTCAGAATGTCGTGATCAATTCCAAGGTGCAGTCGTCCGAAGCAGCCAACTCTCTCGACACCTTGCTGGTACAGCAAGTCCTCGGGCGGCAGTTTTTGCCTCCACTGATCAACCGGTTGCTGGATCAATTCAAGATCGAGGTGCGGGGATGTCCCAAGACAATCGCGCTGATGGGGCAAATGGCGATGACGGGCCATACGGCGATCGTGCCGGCGACGGAGGCCGATTGGCGCACACAGTTCCAAGGTCCTGTCTTAGCCGTGAAAATGGTGGAAGGGATGGATGAGGCGCTGGCCCACATCGCGGAGCATGGCCCATGCCTCACTGCCGTTATCACGACGACACGGTATGAATCCGCCATGCGCTTCACACGCGAGGCCGATGCCGGGGCCGTTTTCGTCAATGCCTCGTCGCGACTTAATGCGGCAGACAGTTATGGCATGGGGGCCGATATCGGCCTGAGCGGGGCGCGACTGCATGCCAAGGGCCCGATTGGATTGGAACAGTTGACGTGCGAGAAGTACGTCGGATTTGGGTCGGGACAGTTGCGGCTGCCACACCCGGTGCCGGAGACGTATTTCGACGCGATTATGCTGAAGAGACCGTGATCGCCTGCTGAAAACGCTCCCCAGCTTCGTTCTCAGTTGCTCGAACCACTCAACGTACCCTCGCCGCGTACGCCTCGTGGTTCTCACGCCTTGCGGCCTTGCTGGAAAACGTTTTGAGCAGGCGTGAAGAGACGCCGATAATGACTCACCACTTGCTGCAACAATCGCTTCATGAGCATCTGGCCTGGTGGGGGCTTACACGATTCACCACCGACCGCGAGTATTTCTCCTGGCAACGGCAGCAGCTGTCCCCTGCGGACCTGAATCAGCTCCTTGCCCAGGCTGACCGGAAACGGAGTGGCGATCCCCGCAATGACATATCATTCTACGACTTGACCGCCCAACCGGCCGTTCTCCCTGTTTTGTACAGCCAGCGATACGACTACTACGACACGGTTGGATTGCGGGTGATGGCTCGCGTCGGCAGTGCCGCACGCGTCCTCGATTTCGGCTGTGGGGCCGGCATCCTTACGACATTCTATGCCCGCCAATTTCCCGATCAAGAATTTGTCGGCCTTGATCGTTCGGCCGTATCCCTCGCTGTCGCGCAGCAGAAAGCGAGAGAGTTGGGACTGGCCAACGTCCGATTTGATTGTGCGGATGCGGAGACGGCGCGGTTGTCAGGCCGGTACGATCTTATCGTTGCCACCCATGCGCTGATGCAGGCCGAACAAGATCCGGGCATCCCGAGCGAGAGTTGGCGGACCTTCATGCGGGCTCACGATGCGGGCCGGCAAGCATCGTTTGAGCAGCGCACGGGACTAGGCGTGCGGCTTGACCAGCTCAGCACGGTGCTCGACCAGAACGG
>JAYWIP010000148.1:0-8653 GCA_039794465.1 Nitrospira sp. | reverse complement strand
GGGCCGGGTCGTGTGGATGGGAATGGTAGACGACTTGAAGGTCGAGTCCGTGAGTGCGCATGTCTTTCTTGGCGGTTGAAAAATCCTGCATGTCCATAACAAAGGCAATCTCCGCCCGTTCAGCCGGCGACAGCCGCTCCAGGTGGGCGACTTTGGCGGGATCGAATGAGGAGAGGTTCTGTGCGCCTTCCATGGCGACGATATTCTTAATCCGGTACACTCGGCTCACCACACCGTTGGTGCCGGCCAAGAGCCCGCAACACTCGTATGGCGCAAGCTCGCGCGCGTGCGCAATCATATCGTCGAAAACATGTTGAGGAATGACGAGGTCTGCCACGTTAAATCGTGCAGCTGACGGTGTAGTCCATGCTGAGATCCGTGATCTTCGGATTCGGCCCGCAAAGCGGGCAGGCCGGATCCTTGGGGCGTCCGACCTTGCGGAACTTCATGTCGAGCGCGTCGTAGATCAGCAGTTTGTCGGCGATGGTTTCGCCGGTGCCGAGAATCTCTTTGATGGCCTCGGATGCCTGCAAAATCCCCATGGTGCCGGCCAACACACCCAAGACGCCGGCTTCCTGGCAGTTCGGAACCAGTCCGGCTGGAGGCGGCTCCGGGTAGAGGCAGCGGTAGCACGGGTACCCGGCATGGGGCTTGATCGTCGTCAGCTGTCCCTCGAATCGGAACATGCTGGCGGAAATCAGGGTTTTCCTGGCAAAGAAACAGGCATCGTTCACGAGAAAGCGCGTCGTGAAGTTGTCCGACCCATCGAGCACAATGTCGTATTGGGAGACGAGGGAAAGGATGTTCTCGGCATCGACCAGTTGGTGATACGCGTTGATGGTAATGTCCGGATTGATCGCCGAGAGTGTCTTCTTGCCTGATTCGACCTTCGGTGTGCCCAAGGTCGCGGTCGAGTGCATGATCTGCCGCTGCAAGTTCGACAGGTCCACGACGTCGCCGTCGACGAGGCCGATGGTCCCGATGCCGGCAGCGGCAAGATAGAGGCCGGCCGGGGAGCCGAGACCGCCGGCGCCGATCAGGAGGACCTTGGCGCGCTTCAGCTTAAGCTGGCCCTTGCCGCCGACATCCTGGAGGATGATGTGACGGCTGTAGCGTTGAATTTCTGATTCAGTGAGTTCCATAAACTCTGCTGACAGGCTGACATGAAAGCGCGCTGACACGAGGGAGGGTCCCATCCACCTGTCAGTTCGAAACCTGGTTCCTTGTCAGCCTCCTTCTATTCTATTCCACCACGTTCAATTCGATCGGATCGACGACGCACCCCTTCTTGCGCAGGCCTTCGAGCGCACGCTCGATTTCCGCTGTTTCGCCTGACAGTTCGACATCCACCCAGCCCGTGGTTTCGCGCACGTCGGCGCGGCGCACGTTCGTGACGATGTTGTACTCTTTGCCGATCTGGTAAATGATCGGCTCCTTCACTTTGTCTTCCGGAAATCGGACATGAAACCGCAAGTGTGAGACGTGTGCCATGGTCAGCCTCCCGCGATCGCCGGGACAATGGAGACTTCGTCGCCGGTCTTCAATGCGGTGTCTTTGCCCTTCAGAAAACGGATGTCCTCTTCGTTGACATAGATGTTGACGAACCGGCGCAGTTCACCGCTGTCATCACAGAGGCGCGCCTTGATGCCGGGGTAGGACGCCTCCAGCGTATTGACCAGATCCGTGATGGAGCCGGCGGCCACGTCGACTTCGCCTTGGTTCTTCGTCAATGGTCTCAGCGGAGTTGGAATGCGGACTTTAATCATGCGTCACCACCACCGTTTTTCCCGAGCTTAAAGGTTTTCTCAAAGGCCACAAGGCTCGGTTGAATACGGGTCGGCCGCCCGACGGCATCAATGACCGCCTCCTGCGTCTTCAATCCGTTGCCTGTGATGTAGGCCACCGTGACTTCGTTCTTCTTGATGATGCCCTGTTTAACCAGCTTCTTGAGGACGCCGATCGTCACACCGCCGGCGGTTTCCGCGAAGATGCCTTCGGTTTGCGCGAGCAGCTGGATCCCTTCCACGACTTCTTCGTCGGTCACCATGTCCATGGCACCGTGGCTCTCAGCGGTGGCCTTGAGTGCATAGTAACCATCCGCCGGATTGCCGATCGCGAGGGACTTGGCAATGGTTTTCGGCTTCACCGGTTTGAAGAAGTCGCGGCCGGCCTTGAAGGCCGTTGAAATCGGGGAGCAGCCTTCCGCCTGGGCGCCGTTGATCTTGGTGCGAACCTGGTCGATCAGCCCCACGTATTTCATCTCGTGCAGGCCCTTCCAGATCTTGGTCAGAAGCGAGCCGGATGCCATAGGGATCACGACCTGATCGGGGGTTTTCCACCCCAGCTGTTCCACCGTCTCGAACGCGAGGGTCTTGGATCCTTCCGCGTAGTAGGGGCGGATATTGATATTGACGAAAGCCCAGCCATGTTCGCCGGCGATCTCGCTGCACAACCGGTTCACGTCGTCGTAGTTGCCTTCCACTTCGACGACATGCGGCTTATAGATCAAATTGCCGAGCACCTTGGCGGCTTCCAGATCGCCGGGGATGAAGACGTAGCAGTGGAGATTCGCCGATGCCGCGTGAGCTGAGACCGAATTCGCCAGGTTGCCGGTCGAGGCGCAGGCCACGGTCTCGAATCCCAGTTCGCGCGCGCGCGTCAGGGCGACGGCTACCACACGATCTTTGAACGACAGGGTGGGGTGATTCACCGTATCGTTCTTGATATACAGCTCGTCCAGTCCCAGATAGGCACCGAGATTCTTGGCACGGACCAGCGGGGTGAACCCGGCATGGGGGCCGACGAAGTTCGTCCCCTCGACCGGCAACAGGTCGAGGTAGCGCCACATGCTGTGCGGGCCGTCCGCAATTTTCTTGCGCGAGATGGTCTGCTTGATCTCGTCGTAATTGTATTTGACCTCGAGCGGGCCGAAACACATCTCGCACACGTGGATGGCCTTCGTCGGATATTCCTTTGCACACTCGCGGCACACCAGCGCTTTCATTTTGCTCATCGTCGCACCACCTTCTCAAATCCTATGCGGATGGACGCATGGCGCATCCCGCATAAGGGTCCCCATCGTCGAACAACTCGGTGATCGTTGGGTGGTCACCGCAGAGAGCGCAATTGGGATTGCGTCGGACTTTGATTTCGCGGAACTGCGTTTTGCGCGCGTCGAAGTCGAGCATGCGATTCGTCAGCGGCCTGCCGATCCCCAGGACGAGTTTCAACGCTTCTGTCGCCTGGATCGTGCCGATAATGCCGGCCAGGACACCGATCACTCCTGCTTCCTGACACGAGGCCACCAGGCCGGGCGGCGGCGGCGTTTTGAACACGCAGCGATAACAGGCCGATTGTTTGGGAATGATCGTCGTAACCCGGCCGTCGAAACGCAAAATGCCGCCGTGCACCAACGGTTTGCCCGCAAAAAAGCAGGCGTCGTTGATCAGAAACTTGGCCGTAAAATTGTCGACACCGTCGATCACCACATCGTAGTCGTTGAAAATCTTCAGGGCATTGCCGGCGGTCAGCCGTTCTTCGTACATCGACACCGACACGTCGGGATTCAATGCCTGGATCTTTTCTTTCCCCGACACAACTTTGGGCCGTCCGACATCCGTCGTATGGTGGAGAATCTGGCGCTGTAGATTGGTCAGATCCACTACGTCGCTGTCGATGAGACCGATCCGGCCCACTCCTGCGGCGGCCAAATAGAGGGCGGCCGGTGAGCCCAACCCTCCGGCGCCGACAAGCAGAATCTTCGCCTTGGCAATCTTCTTCTGTCCCTTGCCGCCGACTTCTGGCAGGAGAATGTGGCGGCTATAGCGGTTTACTTGCTCGTCGGTGAATTCCATCTTAATCAGCGGTGCGAAGAACGCTCAAAATGGGTTTCCATTTTCAGCGTTCTTATATGTTGAAATACTTCTCGATGCTGATATACCGCTCGCCGGTGTCACACAGGATCGTCACGACATTCTTGCCGGGCCCCAGCTCATCGGCAACCTTCTGAGCGGCACATACGTTTGCGCCGGCCGAGATGCCGACCAGCAACCCTTCCTTCTTCGAGAGCTGCTTGGCCGTCTGATAGGCCTCGTCGTCCGTCACCGTAATGACGCGGTCGAGAATCTTCCGATTCAATACTCTGGGAATGAAACCGGCGCCGATCCCTTGAATCTTGTGCGGACCCGGATCGCCGCCGGACAAGACAGGGGACGTGGCCGGCTCGACGGCAATGACCTTGATATTCGGGTTCTTTTCTTTAAAGAACTCACCGCATCCCGTGATGGTCCCGCCGGTGCCAACCGCAGCGACCAGCGCGTCGATTTTTCCAACCAAGGCATCCCAAATCTCCACGGCCGTGGTCATCTTGTGCATGGCCGGGTTAGCGGGATTGGAAAACTGATCCGGCATGAAATACGACGGATTTTGCGCCAGGATGCTTTCCGCTTCCTTGATCGAGCCCTTCATGCCTTCCCAGGCCGGTGTCAGCACCAGCTGTGCGCCGTACGACGACAGCAGGCTGGCCCGCTCCATGCTCATACTTTCCGGCATCACGAGGATCAGCTTATAGCCGCGCACCGCTGCGACCAAGGCCAGCCCGATACCGGTGTTCCCGCTGGTCGGTTCGACAATCGTGCCGCCCGGCTTGAGTTTACCCTGGCGTTCCGCCTCATTGATCATATTGAGGCAGATCCGGTCCTTGACGCTGCCGCCGGGATTGAAAAATTCGACCTTTCCGTAGATCGTCGCGGCGCCGGCCTTCGACAGCCGGTTCAGCCGGACCAGCGGAGTGTTGCCGATAAGTTCCGTGATCTCTTTGTGAAGTAGCGTCGTCACCGGCCGCCTCCCATGTAGAAGAGAAACTCGACCTGGTCTCCTTCGTTGAGGGACGTGGTGGCGAGGTGATCCCGATCCAGGACTTTGTCGTTCACTTCGACGGCAACCATCTGGGGTTCAATCTTCTTGATATTGAGTAAATCGAGCACCGTACCACCCGGCACGTCCTCGGATTTTCCGTTGATCTTGACCTGCATGAATTCTCCCAAGTTGGCCTAGAGATTAGGGATTTTGCCAACGTAACAAAGGCGCTCGACGCTTGTCAAGGATATGCCTCGGTCATAAGAGACACAGAATGCCGATTGGATTCGCGTACAGGATTCCTTGCCCAAATTTCATGCCGAATAGGGGAACGATTGCCGGCAGGGAGATGTTGACTTTGCCCTCTCGCGCCGCCACTATGCCGCTTCCACGGGAGTCCCGTCATGTGGAAGAAAAATTTTCTCTTTCGCGCGTCTGAGTCCACTCCGATGACACAGTCGGAGAACGAGCTGTTTCATGACACGGAACCGGCCATGGACAGCGCCGGGCTCACGCTGGACCGGTTTCTGTCCGTCTGGGTGCAAGGCGATGGGGAGGAGGACAAGCCGTCGGCCTTCACCAATGTCTACGTCCGAACCGCCGCGTTAGATGTGGCCAAACAGGTGGCGTTTCTCCAGCCGCTCCAGGGACGTTCGCATCAGATCAAGCAGATGCTGGCACCCGGTCAGAAGCAGTTCCTCAAGCAATGGCTGAAAGACAATGCCCCACAAGCCTGGGAATCCACCGAGGACCACGTCCGCGACCTCTTTGAACCGGAATGAGCCGCGTCTCCCTGACCAACAGAGTCTGGAAATCCTGTACCGGCGTTCTCCTGTGTATGATCGCGCTCCTTTCGGTCATGCCGAACCGGGAAGCCGCCGCCGTTTCCGTAGAGGTCTGGTATGGACCCGAAGATGAACCGCTCCGACGAATCGTTCAGCTCTATGAGCAGGCGACACGATACATTTTTGTCGCAGTCTATGGGCTGACGTCTCCACAGGCGGTCAAGGCGCTGATCGCGGCGGAACGACGGGGCGTCGATGTCCGGGTCATCACCGATCGGGAACGGATGAATGATGGCAAACAACGGGCGGCGCTGGCCGCGTTGCGCGAAGCCGGGATTCCCATCAAAATCAACCGGCACGACAATCTGATGCACCTGAAGCAGGTCGTGATCGACGACGAAGTGAATACGAACGGCTCGATGAATCATACGACCAGCGGCAATCGTTTCAACGATGAGCGGGTGGATGTCATTCGCGATCATGTTGTGTCAGCCAAGGCCCGTGAGAAATTTCTTTCGATGTGGAAAGACCAAGAGCGCTTTGAGGCATGGAAATAGAGGGTGAAGGGTTAGGGGTGAGGGAGTGAAGATTGAAGAAACCGACATCATAGTGGTCGGAGCCGGTGGAGGCGGAGCCGTGCTCGCGCTCGCACTGGCTCAGAAGGGGATCAAGACCATTGTCCTGGAGCAGGCCCCGGGACCGCCGAGCGGGTTGCGGGGAGAAATCCTTCAGCCGAACGGGCAGCGGGTGCTCGATCAGCTTGGATTGTTGGACAAGCTGCCTTCCGAATCCACGCGTACGGTGCGCCGGTTCCATTTCTGCAGGGTGGGCGGTGAAAGGCTCTGCACGGTGGACTATGGAGATCTGCCGCCGCCGTATAATCAGGCTGTGGTGACGTTGCCGAATGTGGCACATCACGCCATTCTCAATGCCATCCAAAGGGAACCATCCGTCGCGCTCTGGTACGACACCTCGTTCACCGGACTGATTCGAGAAAACGGTCGAGTAGCGGGTCTCACGGCGAAGAGAGGAACGGACGAGGTCATGGTGAAGGCCAGGGTGGTGGTCGGCGCCGACGGAGCTTTTTCCAAAGTCCGGGAAGCGTTGCAGATTCCCGCTGATCTGCATCTCTATCCACAGGGCTATTTGATCGCTATTGTCGATGCCCCTGAGCCGATCACCGAGGCCAAATATTTCGTCGGGAAGCGGACCATTCTCGGGATGTTTCCTGCCGCCGGGAACAAGGTCTATCTCTTTTATATGATCGATACCGGGTCCTATGATCGAGTGAAGGCACAAGGACTGCCGGCATTGCAGCAGGCCTGGACCGCGATCGACCCTTCCAGTGAATCTCTGTTTCGGGCATTGACCGATTGGAAGCAGACCGCGTTTATGCCGACCGGCCGCGTCCGCACCCCGACGTGGGTTGCCGACGGGGCAGCGTTAATCGGAGATGCGGCCCATGCCATGAATCCGCATGCGTCACAGGGCCGGATGCAGGCCATGGTGGATGCCATGACGCTGGCGGACCTCTTACCGGATTGTCTGACGGCGAACGATTACTCGGCAGGGCGGCTCAAACAATTCGAGACCACACGCCGACCGCAGGTCACCATGCTTCAGAAACTGGCCGATGAACAAGTGGTGTATTGGAATACCGCGAACCCGGTTATTGCCTGTTTGCGTGACCGTGTCTTTCGCACGTTGGATGGCAATGCCCGGCTGCGCTATCGCGTCCTCTCGACCACAGCAGGTCTTCGCCACAGCCCTCCATTCGGCATGATCGATCGCCTCATGGCGGCAGGATTGCTGCCCGATCCCTCAGCGGACAGGGTCGCGGTAGGAGGCGCTCAGTAGGATCATGCTGGCGGGAGATTGGACGATCGAGGGTTTGCCGGATGGCACGCACAAACTCTTAAAGTCATACGTGAATGATGTGGTAAAAACCTATGGAAATGAATTGAACGGAGCATTGCTCTATGGCAGCGCGGTCCGGGGTGAATTCATGCCAGGCCGGTCCAACCTTAACATTCTGCTGGTGATGTTATCCTATGATCTCGCAGTCTTGAAAAAGTATAACGGGATTCATAAGCGCTGGAGCAAGGAACAGGTTGTCGTGCCGCTGTTTCTTACTGCCGCAGATGTCCAGTCCTCTGCGTCCGTATTCCCTCTGGAGTATCAGGACATTCACGATTGCCATCGATTGCTGTGGGGGCAGGATCCCTTTGTCGGGCTTCACATTGATACCCGTCATCTGGCGATGGAAGTGTTGCAGGCCCTGCGGGGCAATCTGCTCCGCCTCCGCCAGCGGCTCGTTGAAGGACGGAGCACCGAAGAAGCGATGACCATTCTCTTGTCGCTTTCGATTACCGGACTCCTGCCGGCGCTTCGAGGGCTGCAGCGCTTGCTGAGTCGTCCTGTACTGTCTCATGGAGAATCATTGTTGCAGGACCTTGAATCTCATTTGGACCTTGATTTGACGGGACTCCGCGATGCGTTGCTGCTGAAACGGGGGCACATCTCTCCAGGCCAGAAAGAGCTTCCGCGGCTCATGGATCGATACATCGAGAGCCTCACGCGCCTTGTCGCGGCTGCGGAAACGCGGCTCACCATATGAGGGTGTGTATGGAGAGACAGGCAACCGGTCTCGCAGTCCTGAGCCTGATCCTCGTGCTCTGGGCCGTTGATGCGCAGGCCTCATTCTACGATCGCCCGAAGGAACGTGTGCCGCTTCCCGGTCCCATCGGCTATGTCAGCGACCATGCGCAAGTCGTGGAGCGGGAGTGGAAGGAGCGCATCCGTTCCGTCTGCATCGATCTGGAAAAGAAAAGCGGCGTCGAGATGGTGATCGTGACGGTGCCCAGCATCAAGCCGTATCCCTCGGCGACGGCCTATGCCGACGCCTTGTATGAAAAATGGCAAATCGGCTCGACGCAGCAGGATCATGGGCTGATGGTGCTGGTGGCGGTGGAGGAGCGGCAAGCGGCGATGGCCTTGGGGCGACAAATGTT
>JAYWIP010000147.1:0-7168 GCA_039794465.1 Nitrospira sp. | reverse complement strand
GCGGGTCGTAGCGGCTGCATTCATGATCGGCCTCCTCCAATGTGAAGCAGCTCCACGACGAAGCGAGGAGCGCTCATAAGGGTGACGTGTTTGCGCGGGAAGTTGTTGAAGACATCCACGCCCCTGCTATCCACGTAATCCAACCGGGAACATTCCAGAAACACGTTTTTCTTCTGCCGGAGAATGGACCGGCATTCCCCGTCAAGCAGCGCCGCCCACTGATCAGTGACTTTGCCTTCCAGTTTGAGAAGGACATCGTGCGCGCTTTCTTGAATCTTGGTGATCTTCAACATCGCCGTCCCCTTTCTGCTTCGTTCAACCTGCGGATGCCATGCTATTCAGCAATCGCAGTGCCAAAACGAAACAAGCGAGGCGAGAACCGTCTAAATCGTTGATGTGGATGAGGAAGTAGACTGCTGAGGAAGTATCCAGCACGCTGGGAACACAGTGGGTAAGTCCCAACCTATTGGGAGCATCCCAATTAGTTGGGAAGATTGATAGGAAATCGGGGTTGAGGAAAAGATAGACCAGTGCTGTTGGGCAACTGCCCCAATTACAGCCAGAATCGGACGAACGTAATCAGTTCAGCTCGGCCGGCTGATGCCGAGTTTCTTCATCCGGGCTTCGAGGGTCGTCGCATTGAGACCGAGGATCCTGGCGGCACCCTTGTCGCCGCTGACACGCCAATTGGTCTGTTCCAACACATCACAGATGTGCTGCCGTTCCATTTCCTCGAGTGTGAGGGCTTTCCCATTACCGGAAGCCTTGCCGCTGGCGGGCGTCAACCACTCGATCGGCTCCAACTGAGGCCCTTCGCTCAAGATCACCGCCCGCTCGATCACATGCTCCAGCTCTCGGATATTGCCCGGCCATTGGTAGCGTTGCAGCGCACCCAGCATGCGTTCGGGAATACGGGTGATCTTCTTGCCGAGGTTGGCCGAACACTTCTGGACGAAATACTGTGCCAGCAGCGGGATGTCGCCCTCGCGCTCCCGCAACGGAGGAAGATGAACGGGAAAAACGTTCAGACGGTAATACAGATCTGGCCGATACTGACCAGACTTCGAGAGTTGATCGAGATTCCGATTCGTCGCGGCAATGACACGGACATTCACTTTGAACGTCTGCGTACCCCCCACACGCTCGAATTCACCTTCTTGCAACACACGCAAGAGCTTCGATTGCAAATCCAGCGGCAGTTCACCGATCTCGTCCAGAAAGATCGTGCCCTTGTCCGCCACCTCGAACCGGCCGATCTTTTTCATCAGCGCACCGGTGAAGGCGCCCTTCTCATGGCCAAAGAGTTCGCTTTCAATCAACCCGCCCGGAATGGCCGCACAATTCACCTTGACCAACGGCCTCCCCTTTCGCGGGCTCAAGTTGTGGATGGCCCGAGCGATCAGTTCTTTCCCCGTTCCGGTTTCGCCCGTGATGAGCACCGTCGAATCGGTCGGCGCGACCCGCTCGACTCCTTTGAGCACTTTTTTCAGTGAAGTCGAAGAGCCGATCAGCTCCTCAAAGTTATGGCTGCCCTTAATCTCTTCCTGCAAATAGACGTTGGCCGCCTCCAGCCGGGCCTTCTCCTGCTCCATCAGCACTTGTTCGGTGATATCGATGAACATTGTTCGCGTATAGGCCCCGCTAGAATCAGGCCGCGACCACCATCGGATCCACAGCGGCTTGCCATTGTCCTTTCGGCGCAGTTCGAGAACCACGCCTTTGGTATCGATGCCTTTCCCGATAGAGTCGAACGCCTCTTTGAGGCGGCGTTGCGCATCCGGCGTATCGGGGATCAAGGTCTTCCCATACGTCCCCTCCACCTGCTCCAGTGTCAGACCAAGAGTGTTGAGTGCGGCCTTGTTCGCGCGGATAAATTTCGAATCGAGCCCCTCGTTCACATAGGCGATCGGCGCTTCGTCGAACAAATCGCGCAACTGCTGCTCGTTTGCTTTCAATTGAGATTCCATCTGTAATCGTTCCAACTCCGCGCCGACCCGGACCCCGAAGATCTTGAAGACGGACAAGACGCGCGGATCGTTGCGCATGGGCTTCGTATCCATCACGGCCAGATGCCCCATCACCGTGCGGGATCGGTCGAACACCGGAATCGCCAGGTAGCTCTCGACGCCCAGCTTTGCGAGATCTTCCCGGTGGTCCGGAAAGAGATCCTGCACCTTCTCCGGAAACAAGCAGACCTCCCCGGACAGGACACGTTCACAGGGCGTGTGGGGAAGGTCATACTCGAAGGGATCGAGGAAGCCGTCGCCTTTCCAGAAGGCCAACGTTCGCACACGCGTGCGAGTCCCCTCCACGAACTTGGAGACGAAGGCATACTGTGCCTGAAGCGCCTCGGCCAGACTCTTGACGAGAGACGGAAAGAAGGCCGAGCCGGTAACCGCCGCCGTCCCTTCGTCGATCTTGCGAAGCAAGAGGTCGCTGCTCCGCAAGGCCTGCTCATACCGAACCCGGTCGAACTCCGCCGATGCCCGCACGGCGAAAATGCCAAGAATCGACAAGGCACGAACGTGGTCCGGCATGGGTTTAGAATCCATGATGGCCAGGTGGCCCACCACCCGGCCGACGGAATCCACGATCGGCACACCGCAATAGCTCTCGGCCTTGATCTCCTGAATGAGCGGGACCTGCGGATAGAGCGCCCGAAGCTGATCGGCATGATGGACGCATTGTCGCGTCAACACGGTTTCACAAGGCCCATGCGCCGGCACGTGAAACGGCGGGAGCGGCTGTCCTTTGCCCCAGCCGGCTTTAGAGCGAAACCGATCACCCTCTTCGTTGAGTTCGGAGATATAGGCGTAATCCACACCGAGAGCGGCGGCCAATTGTTGCACCAGGGATGGGAAAAACTGCTCGCCGACCCTCGCCTCTAAGCCTTCGAGAATCCGGCGGAGAATTGCCCCGGTCTCCGCGCTCTCGTCGGCTGGCTGGAGTTGTGCAGGAACTGGTTGGTCTTCAGAAGACGGCATCATCGGCACCCAACAATGGAATAGCCGAGGAAGGACTCAGGGCGTCAGAGTCTAACACTGGAGAGGAAACCGTGGCAACGCGAACGGTGGGGGCCCGACACGGAGGCAGCTCTCACGATCACGAGCCAGGAACGGAGGTTCCGCATCCCGCACAGGAGGGCAGCATGGACCGGCCGGCCGGTTGAAGTCCTCTGGGAGGTGGTGGCGGTCCAAGAAGGAGCCGCGCTACACGACACTCTCGGTAATTCAAGAGGATCTTCGGTGCCGCGAGGAAGAGCGCAACCATCATCATCCCCGCGACAATCAGCGGCCACTGGGCGCTGATAACGCTACTCCCCAAATAGGTGAAGGCAAAGGTGGGCGGAGCCATGCCGAATAGGGTGGCCAGCGCAAAGGTCTTCAGGGAGATGTTCGTGAGCCCTGCTCCATAACTCACGACATCGAACGAAAAAATTGGGATCAGCCTTGCGAAGAACACTAAGCCCATCAATTGGTGATCCGTACACCTCTGGCAGAAGACAGTTTCAACCTTGAGCAGTTTGGAAAGGGCGTCCCGACCCAACGCGCGCGCGAGCAGAAAACAGCCGATGGCTCCAATCTCCGCTCCAATCACCGCATAGAACGCACCATAGAACGGGCCAAAAACCGCCCCTGCGGCTAGATCCAGCGGCACACTCGGGATCGGAGGAATGACAACGGCGCAGACCATGCTGCCGATCAACAGCAGCGGAGCCAACGGCCCGGCATCGCGCAGCCAGTCAATCAGCACGGTCAGGGAGAGATACCGCTCGTAATCAACAGAAGACAGCCCCCAGCAGAGAGCACCGATCACGATCGCGGCCAACCCGAGTTTGATCCAAGTCGTCATACTGCGTGGGGCCCCGATAGCCGTGATCGTGACTGCGCTCATGGCGACACAAGTTGAATCGCATGCCCATCAGGATCGCGGACAATCATTCCCTTTGTGAATCCCAAACTTTTGTCCGGTAACGTGACAACACCGGCGGAAATCATTTGTGCCATCCCATGCACCTGGGCAGCAGCTATCTCCGCATCCGGCACAATCATCGTCGTGTGCCAATGCCAGAGATCAGTCGGATGCGAATCGGCTGGAAATGGCCGACCTGCCGTTGGTCGCTCATACTCCAACAACTCCACACCGAGCGGGCCTATTGTCGATGCCAGGCCAGTCACACGCGCGCGTACGCCAGGCAAACTGTCGAGATGTTCCTGTTCTGTGCCCATATTCAACGTCCCGCCTGCGACCGTGAGGCCGAGCAGATCACGATAGAACTTAAGGCTGTTCTCGGTGCTTCGCACCGTCATGGCCGTGTGGTCGATCCCCAGGAACAGGTCTGCCCCTCCCCTCTTCCAGACAGGATTCCCTTTGCCTTCCGGGAACCAGAGTAGTTCGAGGTTATGCCCGTCAGGGTCGCGAAACTTGATCGCCTTAATGCCGGCAGCTACCTGGTTGGACAGGGGAATCGTCTGGGGTCTCGGAGAGATCTGGCGTACATGATGCTTCCGCAGTTGTGCCCAGGCTGCATCCATATCGCGTACGACGATGGCGAAGTGCTGGAACCAAAGATCGTGACTAGAGGAAGGGACTGGGATGGGCCGCAGATCCGGAGGCGAGATATACTGCGTCAGTTCGATCTGCTGTTCGCCGAGTCGCATTCGGACCACACGAGCCCTTACGCCGAAACATCCGTACAGTTGATCGTATTCCGGCCCATCGACCTCGATATCGCTCACCCGCTTGAACGTCAGCACATCTCGGTAGAAGGCCACTGACCGCTCCATGTCGGACACGGTGAAACCGACTGAGGCGATGGATTGGACCGCAATTGGCGGCGAAGCCGCGAGTGATGGGTGATGAGTGATAAGTGAACAGCAAAGCGCTGCAACTAGGACCCAGGATGAATTGAGGATTTTCCTCATCACAGATCACTCTTCACACATCACTTGAGCCGTTCCAGGATGTGGTCTCCCACTCGCAAGGCGTTGGCAATGATCGTTAGCGAAGGGTTTACGGCTGAGCTCGACACAAAGAAGCTCGCGTCGACGACGTACAGATTGTCCAGATCATGGGCCTTGCAATTCACGTCCAAGACGCTGGTCCTGGGGTCCCGGCCAAAGCGGACGGTGCCACATTGGTGCGCGGTCCCCGCGATGGGAATTTTCTTCCCGAAATAGAGGTGCGTCGGCAGCAGATGGTCTTCACAACCCAGATGGTTGAGCATACCCTTCAGTTTCGCTGCCAGCCGCTGATGCGCTTCGAGATTATTCTCGGTGTAGGCCAGGGTGATGCTGCCATCCTTGCCGACGAGCACGCGGTTATTCGGGTCGGGGAGATCTTCCGACGTCATCCAAAAGTCGAGCGAATGTTTCGCCGCCACATCGAGGGCCAGGCCCGGCGCAAAAGGCGGTGCACCGAGCTTGAGCATCTCGGAGTCTTGCTTGCCGATCATGGAGATATGCCCCATCGGGTAGTCCCAATTGGGTGACGCATAATAGAAGTCGTTCAAGCCGATCGTTTTTTGAAAGACGGTCGGATTCGGCCGCTTGGAGATCGCAAGCATGGCAGAATTGTTGTGGCACATGTAGTGCCGGCCCACCATGTCGGAGGAGTTCGCGAGACCGTTGGGATGTGTGTCGTTCGCCGACCTGAGCAAGAGCGCCGCTGAATTGACAGCCCCACACGAGACCACGACGATATCGGCCCTATATGTTTCCGTTTGCCCGTTGCGCTCTACAACCACACCCGTAACTTCCTGCCCCGATGTACTCGTTTCTAACCGAGTGACTAAAGCACCAGTGACTAACGACACGTTGGGATACTGCAACGCCGGATCCACACAGACCACTTGCGAATCGGCCTTGGCATTCAGCAAGCAGGGGAAGCCATCGCAGGTGTTGCAGCGAATACAGGCGCCTTTTTCTGGTTGCTGTTCGTTCAGCATTACGCCGACCGGCAGATGAAAAGGCCTGTGCCCGCACTTCAGCCAGTCATCGTGCAGTTCCTGAATACGAGGCTCGTGCGAGAGGGCGGGGTACTTGTACGGCGCGCTGGCTTTCGGTTCCGTTGGATCTTCACCTCGATTGCCGTGCACGTAGTACAGATGCTCGGCCTGGGTATAGTAGAGTTCGAGGTCCACGTAGCGGATCGGCCATTCCGGCGAGATCCCACCGTAGTGCTTCACCTCGCCGAAGTCCTGTGCGCGCAACCGCAGCAAGGCCGCTCCATAGACCTTGGAATTGCCGCCGACGCTGTAATGGATGCTGGGATGAAACGCCCCTCCGTCCTTGTCGCGCCAGGTTTCCTTGGCTTTGTACTTATTTTCGATAAAGACGTTCTTAGAGCTCCAGTTGTCCTTCTCACGCGGCAAATAGCCTCCGCGCTCCAACAGGAGGATCTTCTTTCCCGACGGTGCGAGCTTGTAGGCCAGTGTCCCCCCGCCTGGGCCGGTGCCGATGATGATGACATCGTAGCGAGATGGCATGGTGTTATGTCGACAGAGAGGATGTCGTCTTACAGGAAGCGGATGTTCGCTGCAATCTCTGCGAAAACTGTTCAATTGAGACCAACACTTATCCCGGAGGGGGTGTTACAGTGTACAGGTCATTACACAATTTCAATTTGGAGGTCCTGATGCAGGTGATGAAGCGTCTTGTGTTCATGGGGCTAGGTATCGCATTAACCGGCTATCTGAGCGGAGCACCGGTCTTCGCGGCCGATAAACCAATAGAGGATGGGTCAAAGATCGTAATTACGTCTCCTAAAGCCGGGGACAAGGTCAGCGACAGCTTTGAACTGAAGTACGAGTTGACCAAGGGGTCGCAAGCGGCTCATGCCCACGTTTTCGTGGACAACGAGTACCAGAAGGGTTTTAGCGGAACGGTTAAGGGGCTGAGCCGTGGGACGCACCAGATCACGGTGACGGGCGCCACGAAGGACCACGCCCTCGTCGCAGCCAGCCAGACCATCACCGTCGAAGTGCAGTAGGACGAGAATCCAACAGTTTCAAGCCGCCAGGGTCTCTCCCAAAGAAGGCCCTGGCGCGCCTGGCTCCACAGTCTGTGCCCGTAGACTGATTAGTAGCCGCCCCTGACCTCCCCCCCTTTGATTACACCAACGAAGTTTGGGCCAAAGGCTCAGGAAGATTTCTAAAGCCTTCACGGCG
>JAYWIP010000146.1:0-3009 GCA_039794465.1 Nitrospira sp. | reverse complement strand
GAGACTCACATCCGTTCCGCCGGCGCCGCATGGACGGGCGCCAATTCGACCGTGCCTGAAGCCACGAGCCTCGTCTCGACCCTGCACGAAAACGCGGCCTCCGTGGCCCCATCCAGATCCACATGAATCGTCACCACCTCGCCAGGCCTAAGAGGAGAGGAAAACTTCACCAGAGGCAATCCCGTCACCGACTGGGCGGCCCCCGATGCCTCCCGTACGATACTCAACACTTCGTCGAGCAGCACCACGCCCGGCACGACCGGGTGACCGGGGAAATGTCCCACAAGCGACGGATGATCGTGGCGGATCGAGACTCTTCGTTCATACCCCATGGCCGTCTTCCCCAACCCACTGCCGGGACAATTCCAGCACGGCTTCGCGCGGCAACTTCCCGGTGGCGTTCCGCGGCAAACTGGGTACACAGACCAACGGACGAGGCAAGAAGACCGGATCGAGGTGGGCCCGCAGTGCGCACTGGATCTCCTCGCTGGTCTTTCCGGGAGCCACCACGAAGGCCATCAGCCTGGTCACGAGACCGGCTTCCTCATCCGGCAGAAAAAAGATCCCGTCTTGCACACCGTCAATCCGCAACAACGTCTGGTTCAAATCGCCAAGCGACACGCGATGCCCCGCGACGTTCACTTGATCAGCTTCCCGCCCATAGAGGAAGAACGCTCCTCCCGACTCGACGGTTATGCGATCCGGTACCGGAACGGGTTCCGGTAGATACCAGGCCTGGACCGTACAAGAGTCCCGCTCTTGTACGACACAGACCCCCTCCAACGGCGTCCAGCGATCGCCGGTGACCGTGCGACGCTCGGCGACACTGCCCGCCTCGGCAAACCCGAATATCTCATGCACGTCCGATTGGAACATCTGCTCGGCTTCTTGTGCCAAGGCCCTCCCAAGCGGGGCGGTCGCGGAGAGGATCAGCCCACCGGCCGGAACATGCATACGTTCGGCAACGCAGGCACGCAAGTGCAATGGTGTGGTGACCAGCATCCATCGGCCGGCAACATCGGCCAACACGCTCCGGATATCGGCCGGAAACAGCGGTCGACCGGCATACATGGCCACCCCATGCATCAGCGGCAACATCACGGACGCTTCCAGGCCGAACATATGTTGGTGCGGAACAGTTGCGACCACTCCAATACGATCCCCTTCTTTGATGCCCAACCTTGCTCCGGTCGCCTGGGCCACACCAGTCAAGGCTCCCCACGTTTTCTTATTCGGCACCGGATGGCCGGTGCTGCCGGAGGTGAACGCAATCGCCACCACTTGATTCAGAGGCACCAGCGGAATGTTCTTCGGCCAGGGCGCCTCACCTCCTGTTGAGAGAATCGGCACCGCATCGAGCCCCTCGATCCGATCGTCATGATCCGTGAGGACATAGCTGCCGGGGTAATCGCCAGCCAGGCGGCGGAGAGCTTCAGACGCTCGGCGTTGGGGAAGCAGCGTGAGCTGGCCCCGCAGAATCGCCGCGGCGAATCCCACCAAGAATGCGTAGCGGCTGTCCGCAAGATTGAGCACGGTGGGCCGATCCGGCAACGATTCCGCAAGAGCGGTCACGTCGGCCAGGAATTGCCGGGCGGTGCGTGTCTGCCCTTGTTGCCAGGCCACCACATCGTCCGAATTGTAGGGACCGATCAATGGGGTATCGTGCATAACCCCGCCACGATCACTTAGTGCGGTATTTTTCGACGGCGTTGGCCAGCGCCCGCAGGGACGAAAAGATCGTTTTGATCTCCGGATCGCTTGACTTGAGCTGATAGCCGTAGGTTTGTGAAATGGCGAGGGACAGCTCCAACGCATCGATTGAATCGAGCCCCAGTCCTTCGCCGAACAGGGGCGCTTCGGGTTGGATCGAGACCGGATCAACCTTGAGCTTGAGCGTCTGCACAATCAGCTTGGCAAGATCCGGCTCAAGCGACGGAGATCCTGGACGTGTCATAGTTGATTACCGTCCTTCACCGCCCGATAATCCCGCAGCAGGCCGCTGAACCATTCTTTCACTGTACAGTTCTGAAAACCGGTTTCCTTCAATGCCCCGACGATCGTTTCCGGTGGCACACACTGTTCCGTCGTTTCCCACCAATAGGCCATCAGTGTCTTCATGTCTTGATTGCCGGTCCCGGCGGCAAACGCAACGCCTAACAGACTCTTAATATAGAACCGCGACAGGTGAAGCACCAGCGCGGATCGCGGGCGTGAAATCTCCAGCAAGAGCACGATCCCACCCGGCTTCAGGACACGGCAATACTCAGCAAAGGCGCCTCTGAGGTCCGGCACGTGCCGGAGCGCGTACCCCATGCTCAGAAAATCGAAGTACCCGTCGGGAAATGGCAGATGCTCTCCCACTCCACGCACCAGGCTGCGGCAAGGTCCCCTCTGCGCTTCACGCAACATACCGATGCTGGGGTCGAGCCCGAAGACTGAGCCGGACGGTCCGGCGAGATCCGCCGCACACTGCGTGACCAACCCGGGCCCGCAGGCGACATCCAGCACCTTCATCCCGGGCTTGAGCCCCGCCAGCTGGAGCGCCTTCCTGCGATACCACATCCCAGACCCGAAGCCGGTCGCCTTGTCGATATTGCGATATTGGTATGCGGTTCGGTTAAACAGTTCGTTGAGAAAGCCCTGCCGCGCTTCGACCTCATCATAGTACTGACACAACGGCGGATGAGGAGCGATCGGTCTATCAGATCCACGTGTGGCCTGTTCTGTGCTTGGCTCCATAGGTGCACGCATGAGAGACGCTCAACCCTCAGACAGCTACACTTGTAGCAGGACACAGGAACACGGGCAAGGGAAAGTCATCCTGGCTGATCAGAAGAATGCTTGCAGGGAAACAACCACATCATTGTCGCGATCGCGATGGTTGTAATCCACCCGCACCGCCCAATTCTGGGCAAGGGTGACGCGCGAGCCGGCATACCAGCGAATGTCGTCCGATGTATCGCCGAACGGATACCGTCGATACGACCACGACAGCATCAGCTTCCAGCG
>JAYWIP010000145.1:0-3633 GCA_039794465.1 Nitrospira sp. | reverse complement strand
TCAACTTTGAAATTGATAAACCGTCTCAAAAGGAATACCAGAGGATTGCGCGGGCGTCAATGACGGCAGCGGGAGCAGAGGCCGTACAATTCGAGCCGGTGTGTCTTGATCGTGAAGCCGTTGCGCGTGGCGACCTCTTCCTGAAGGCGTTCGATGTCGCAATTTTCGAACTCCACGATCTTGCCGCAGTCGGTGCAAATCAGGTGGTCATGGTGGCCTTTGTGAGAGATGTTGTCGTACTGGGTCTGTGTGCCGAAGTGCCTGGCCTGCGCCAGGCCTGCTTCGCAAAACAGGTTGAGCGTCCGATAGATGGTCGCCAGGCCCAAGTGCGGATCTTTGCGCGCCAGTTGGTGGTACATCTCCTCCGCTGTGATGTGTTCCTGCTTGAGAAAGGCGTCGAGAATCAGTTCTCGCTGGCGGGTGTATTTCAGTTGGTGCTTCCCGAGGTGTTCTTTCAGGACGCCCATTTCTTTCTGATGCTTCGACATGGCTGCTGGCCTCGTACGAACAGCCATTAAAGACGAAACGCACCGGAGGGTCAAGAGTGATTGATCGCGCATGATGGGCACGGCGGGTTTGACGAGCTTTCCCCGGCCTGTTTATAGTGCATTGGTGTCGTCAGCCGTCCAGCGTACACATGCGAACGCCGAACCAGATTACCGTCGATCGAGCCCTCCTGCTCTATGTGCTCCATGCGGCTGAACCGCATGGACAGTTGAGCGACGTCAAGCTCCAGCAATTGTGCTTTCTCTGCGAGCTTCAAACGTTCGGGAAAGGCTTCAAGGGATTCCACTTCGAATTCTTCCGATTCGCGTACGGCGCGTTCAGCAAGGATCTGGACAACGACCTCCTGTCGCTCCGTCGAAAGGGCCGAATTGAGAATTTCACATTGTCAGATCAAGCGAAAGAAGACGTCATCCCGCTCCTGCTTCAGTCGATCGAAGGAGTGGAGGCCAATGAGAAAGTCAAAGCGATCATGGACGCCGTCGTTGCCGCCTATGGCCCGCAGAGCATCTCGGCCATCACCGGATCCGTCGAAGCCGTCGAGTTGAGCACGCCTCTGCAGCCCGAATTCAAAATTCCCATCCGGGACATCGTCTTTCACACCACCTTGCTCGTGCCAGATCGGATCGAGGTACAGGCCGAGTTCACGTTGTCGGCGTCATGGCTGGCCAAGCTCAACGCCGCCATGGGGTATGACGGCAAGACCGTGCCGACCGATCAGAGTTGGTAGAGCTCGCCGTATTTCTTTTCCACGTAAGCCAGGAACGGGTCGGGACTGATCGTTCCGCCGGTGACGCGTTGGGCCAGGTGATCCGGGGTGAACATGCGGCCCCAGCGGTGGATCTTCTGCTCGAGCCAACGGCGCAGCACCATCAATTGGCCCGCCGCGATCTCGTCTTCCAGGTGGGGAATCTCAAGTTTGGCCTGCTCGAAGAATTGCACGGAATAGAGGTTGCCCAGGGTGTAGGTCGGAAAGTAACCGAACGCGCCGAACGACCAATGGACGTCCTGCAACACGCCTTCCGCGTCGGATCTGGGGACGATGCCCAGATACTCCTCCATTTTCCGATTCCAGATTGCTGGCAGATCGTCGGGCTGGGTCTTGCCTTCGATGAGATCCTGCTCGATCTCGAAGCGCAGCATGATGTGCAGGTTATAGGTCAGCTCGTCCGCTTCGACGCGGATGAACGAAGGCTTCACGCAGTTGATCGCGGCGTAAAACTGCTCGACATCGACGCTCCGAAGCTGATGATGAAACGTCTGTTGGAGAATCGGGTAAAAGAAGCGCCAAAACGCGCGAGAGCGGCCGATACAATTCTCCCAGAGGCGCGACTGGCTCTCGTGGATGCCGAGTGAGACCGAGTCGCCCAGCGGCGTGCCGTAGTAACGTTGGTCCAGTCCCTGGTCGTAGAGCCCGTGCCCCCCTTCATGAATGCAACTGAACAGGCAGGACTGGAGCTCGTGCTCGTGCACGCGCGTGGTCACGCGCACGTCGGTCGGATGGAATGAGGTCGTAAACGGATGGGCCGAGAGGTCCAGCCGGCCGCGCTCGAAGTCGTAACCCATGGCGATCAGCACGAGCCGTCCGAATTCAAGCTGCCGGTGGTGGTCGTAGGAGTGGCGCAGGATCCCGTCGTCGATACGAACCCGGCTCTGGGTGATCTTCTTCAGGAGCGGAACGAGGCGGGCTTTCAGCTTGGCGAAGACCGGCTGGAGCGTAGCGATCGTAGCACCGGGCTCGTACACGTCCAGCAGCGCGTTGTAGGGCGAATCCTTGTATCCGAGAAACCGGGCCTCTTCGCGTTTAAGCGACAGCACGGTGCGGAGGTTCGGGAGAAACATGGCGAACCTGTTCTGCTCTTTGGCCTCGGCCCACACTTGTTGAGCGAGCGAACATTCGCGGCTCAGCTTGATGACAAAATCGGACGGCAGCTTCTTGGCCCGGCTGAAATCACGCCAGACCTCCCGTAACAGCGAACGGGACGGCTCATCGCACAGGTCGCCGGGCTGTTCATAGGCTAAGCCCGTGGCTGGATCGACCCATTGCGACAGGAGTTTCTCAACTTCCGCGGACACCAGCTTCTGGTGAGCCAAGCCCTGCAGCACGGCGATTTGTTCGGCCCGCGCTTCGCCCCCGCCGGCCGGCATATAGGTCTCCTGATCCCACGACAGCACCGAGGCGGCGCTGTTGATACGCTGGATTTCCAACAGTCGCGTTGTGAGGGGTTCCAATGTCGCAAGGGTCTTCAAGCCGGGCCTCCTCTGTCATTCGCGCGCAGGTGACGCGAGGCTGATGTATGATGCCTCGCAGTGTACGCAACCAGGCCCGTTGTTTTCAAACCGGCGGAGGAAACCCATATGAAATCACTGGTCCCTGCGGAAATTGAAGCCTATGCCCAAGCCCATTCGAGGCCGGAGTCCGAAGTCCGCCGGGCGCTCCGGGAAGAAACCGAACGGACAATGGAGTATGCGCAAATGGTAGTCGGTCCTTTGGAAGGGGCCTTTCTCCAGATGATGGCGCAGCTGGTGGGAGCCAAGCGGGTGCTGGAAATCGGCATGTTCACCGGCTACAGCGCGCTGTGCTTTGCCGAGGCGCTGCCGGAGGACGGATCGGTGATCACCTGCGAAGTCGACGAGCAATCGGCGGCTATGGGCCGCCGGTATGTGGCGCGCTCTCCGCACGGACGCAAAATTACCGTGTGCATGGGACCGGCGCTGGAGACCATGCGGACGCTCACCGGTCTGTTTGATCTCATTTTCATCGATGCCGACAAAATCAATTACCTGAACTATTACCGGCGCGCGCTGGACCTGCTCGCTCCGCGGGGCGTGATCCTGATCGACAATGTGCTCTGGAGCGGCGACGTGCTGAAACAACCGCCTCCGGATGCCTCCACCGCCGCGATTCAGGAACTCAATCGCACGGTCTCGGCCGATCCGCGCGTAACCGCTGTGCTGGTCACCATACGAGACGGGGTGCTGGTGGTCAGAAGAGCAGAGGCAGAACGACGTGTCTATGACTAATGCTGTCTAGACCGTCACCAATTCCTTGTCCACGACCTCTTCCGGCATCACGCTCGGCTGGTCCGTTGGATGTTGTGCAGCGATCAGTGAGTAAAACACAGGGAC
>JAYWIP010000144.1:0-2852 GCA_039794465.1 Nitrospira sp. | reverse complement strand
GTGCGCGGCCATGCGGAGCGAGACGAGCACGGCCATGTGCAACGCCTGATCGGCGCCACCGTCGACATCACGGAGCGGAAGCAGGCGGACACTGCCTTACGGATTTCGCAGATGAAGCTGCGGCAGGCGATCGAGGCTTCCAATACCGGCCTCTGGGACTGGAACACCGCCACAAACGAGGTGACGTTCTCTCCAGAGTGGAAGCGGCAGCTGGGATACGGCGCCGAAGAAATCTCTGATCGCTTCGAGGAATGGGAATCTCGCCTGCATCCCGATGACAAGGAACGAGTGCTGGCCTATGCCAGATCCTATCGGGAGAACACGAATGGGGACTACGCTCAGGAATTCCGCCTACGCAACAAGGACGGTTCCTACCGCTGGGTTGCTGCCCGCGCCTCCTTCGTTCCTGAGCCCACCGGCCAGCGCGTCCGTCTCCTGGGCGCACAGATGGATATCTCGGCGCGCAAGCGAGCGGAAGGGATGCTGGCGCTGGAAAACCGGCTTCTTGAGCGCGTAGCGGAAGGACTGCCGCTCTCCGGCATTCTTGACCAACTTTCCCACGGCATTGAGGCCATCGCGCAAGACAGCCTCTGTTCCGTTCTGCTCATGGAAATAGACGGCTTACACCTCCGGCATGGCGCAGCGCCCAGCCTGCCGGCCTCGTACACGGCCGCCATCGACGGCATTGCCATCGGCCCCTCGGTAGGCTCCTGCGGAACTGCCGCCTATGAGAACAGGCTGATCGTGGTTGAGGACATCGCAACCGATCCTCTCTGGACCAACTGCAAGGAGCTCGCTCTGCGTCACGGCCTCCAGGCCTGTTGGGCCATACCAATTACCTCATCTGCCGGCGAGATGCTGGGCACCTTCGCCGTTTACTACCGGAACCCGCGTCGTCCGGCTGATGGGGACATTCAGCTGATTGAGCAGGCAGCCCGCCTCGCGCAAATCGCGATCGAGCGCAAGCAAGCCGAACAGGCGCTCAGAGCATCCGAGGAGAAACTGAGGCAATCCCTTCTCGCCTCCAATACAGGCTTGTGGGACTGGAACACAGAGACCAACGAGGTGTGGTTATCGAGAGAGTGGAAAGGGCAGCTCGGATACGAAGCAGCAGAACTACCTGACCTGTTCGAGAGTTGGGAGTCGCGGCTGCATCCGGACGATCGCACCCGGGCTGTCGCGTACGCCATGCAGTACCGCGACAATCCGGTCGGCGCCTATCGACAGGATTTTCGTCTGCTCCATAAGGATGGGTCGTATCGGTGGATCGACTCGCATGCCTCCTTCGTGACAGAACCGGACGGCCGACGCGTGCGCCTATTGGGCTCACACACCGACATCACCGACCGTAAACAGGCTGAAGAGACATTGTCCGAAAGCGAAGCACGGTTCCGAACTCTCGTCTCGAATATTCCAGGAGCGATCTATCGCTGCGCCGTGGACAAGGAGTGGACGATGTCCTATCTCAGCAAGACTATTGAGGACATCGTCGGGTATCCAGCCGAGGAGTTCATCGGCAACCACACCCGTTCCTACGCCAGTGTGATTCACCCAGATGATCGCCAGCTGGTGGAGGGCACGGTCTGGGCCGGCTTGCGGGGGCGCTGTCCCTTTGTCCTCGAGTACCGCGTGATCCATGCAAACGGCACCATCCGGTGGGTCTATGAAAAAGGGCAGGGGGTGTTCACCTCGGATGGGAAAGCGCGTTTCCTCGATGGCGCGATTTTCGACATCACGGAGCGCAAACAAGCGGACGAGCTGCTGCGATTGACGCAATTTTCCGTCGACCGGGCGGTCAACGGAGTGTTTTGGGTGGCGCCGGATGGGCGCATTCTGAGCGTCAACGAGGCGGCCTGCCGGATGCTGGAATACTCGCGCGAGGAACTGACGGCTATGACCGTACATGACATCGATCCGCAGTTTTCCCCTGAGTCTTGGTCTGCCCACTGGGAAGACCTGAAACAAAAGGAATCGATGACCTTCGAATCGAAACATTGGTCGCGAACGGGCCGTGTCTTAGAGACGGAAGTCACGGTCAACTATCTGCAGTATGAGGGCCGCGAGTATAACTGCGCCATCATGCGGGACATCAGCGAGCGAAAGCGGGCCGAAGCGGAACTCCGACAATCCCACGCCTTCATCCGCCAGGTGATCGACATTGATCCGAACTTCATCTTCGCGAAGGACCGTGACGGACGGTTCACATTGGTGAACAAAGCGGTCGCCGAGTGCTATGGAACGACGGTGGACGAATTGATCGGTAAATCGGATGCGGATTTCACCTCCAACGCGCAGGAGGTGGCGTTCTTCCGTCAGCTCGATCTCGACGTGATGGACTCTTTGCGCGAGCGATTCATCCCCGAGGAGCCAATCACGGATTCAACGGGAAGAATCCGCTGGCTGCAGACCGTGAAACGGCCGATCCTCGATGATCAGGGCCGTGCGACCATGGTCCTCGGCGCCTCAACCGATATTACCGAACGCAAGCGTGTGGAAGCAGAGCTTCGCCAACGTGAGCAAGATCTGCGGCGGGCGGGTGAAGAGCGTGAGCGCATCAGCGAAGATCTGCACGACGGCATTCTCCAATCCATTTACGCGATCGGGCTCGGCCTGGAAGCCTGTAAGCCGCTCGTGGCGGATTTGCCCAACAAATCCGCCGTCAAATTGAACGCGGCGCTAGAACGAACGATTGGGCAGCTCAACCATGTGCTGGAGGAAGTGCGGAACTTCATTGCCGGACTGGAGTCCCAGATCTTGAATGGACAGGATTTCGAGGCGGTGTTGCGGACCATGGTGCACACTCTGGCCGCTCACTACCCCATTCCCTACAGGATTGCCATCGAGCAAACTGC
>JAYWIP010000143.1:0-4876 GCA_039794465.1 Nitrospira sp. | reverse complement strand
GCTACTGTCTCATGGTCGGTGGCGAAGACCAGGCGGTGAAACGGCTGGCACCGGTCTTCAAGACTCTGGCCCCGGAGAACGGCTGGGCCCATGTCGGGGCCGCCGGTGCCGGACATTACGTGAAGATGGTCCACAACGGCATCGAGTACAGCATGATGCAAGGCTACGCTGAAGGGTTCGAGCTCATGTCGAAGAGCGAGTACAGGCTGGATCTGGCGCGCATCGCCGACCTCTGGATGCACGGCAGCGTGGTACGCTCATGGTTGCTCGAGCTGGCAGCCGGCGCGCTTAAAGACGATCAAAAGCTTGAAAAACTGAAAGGGTACGTGCAAGATTCCGGTGAAGGCCGCTGGATGATCGCTGATGCGATCGAAAAAGACGTGCCCGTACCGACACTCACGACGGCCCTGTTCACCCGATTCCGGTCGCGGCAGGAAGAGTCGTTCGCGGAAAAGATGCTGGCCGCTCTCCGCAATGCCTTTGGCGGCCATGCCGTCAGACGGTAGGCGCTCATCACCTTCAACAGGATGTCGCGATGACCCCTACTAGCCAACGAGTCGACAGTAGTCCCGCGCAGGAAACCTTGTCACCCGTCGAACCGTGCACTGTCGTCATTTTTGGCGGGTCAGGAGACCTGGCCCGCCGCCGTCTGATCCCGGCCCTCTACAACTTGCTCCTCGATGGGTTGTTGCCCTCCAACTACATCGTGGTGGGTCTGGGCCGCACTGCGATGAGCGACGAAGAGTTCCGTGCCTCCGTGCGTGATGGCGTCGTCAAGCATTCCCGACAGGCCTTGATCGAAGACACGTGGAACACCTTTGCCAGGCATTTGTTCTATCTAGCCGGTGAAAATGACGACCCGCAGACCTACACCCGGCTGAAAGCGCGTGCCGAAGAGCTTGAAAGGTCGTTTCAGCTTCCCGGAAATCGAATATTCTATCTCAGCATTCCGCCCAGCTCCTTCACCCCCGTCTGTGAAGGACTGGCCGGCTCAGGACTGGCCGGAACGCCCGCCGCCCGTTCGCCCTATGCCCGCATCATCGTCGAAAAGCCGGTCGGCCGCGATCTCGCGTCCGCGCAGGCCATCAATATGGTCACGGGGCGCGTCTTCGATGAGTCGCAGATCTTCCGCATTGACCATTATCTGGGAAAGGAAACCGTCCAAAACCTGATGGTCGTCCGGTTCGGCAATAGCATTTTCGAGCCGATCTGGAACCACAAATATATCGATCACGTCCAGATCACGGTCAGCGAGGCGGAAGGAGTCGGCACTCGCGCCACCTACTATGAAGAAGCCGGCGCCTTACGGGACATGGTGCAGAACCATCTGCTCCAGTTGCTTTGCCTGGTTGCCATGGAGCCGCCCTATTCGCTGGACCCCGACGTCGTGCGAAACTCGAAAATGGAAGTGCTCCGTTGCCTGCGCCCCATTACCGCCAAGGATGTGGAACAGTTCACCGTGCGGGCGCAATATACGGAAGGCACGGCGCACGGCAAGCCGGTTCCGGGCTACCGTCGGGAGAAGGGGGTCAAGCCCGATTCCACTACCGAAACGTATGTCGCGCTGAAGTGTTTCGTGGAGAACTGGCGCTGGTCCGGGGTGCCGTTTTACTTGCGGACAGGCAAAGCCCTGCCGCTTCGGGCCAGCGAAGTCGCGGTGCAGTTCAAAGACATCCCCCAGATCCTGTTCAATGCCAACCCGCAGAAACCGCAAGCCCCGAACGTCCTGACCTTGAGGATTCAGCCGGAAGAAGGGCTGTCGCTCCGGATCGTCTCGCGGGTGCCGGGCACGAGAGCGCAAACCCATCCGGTTGAAATGAATTTCAAGTACGGAGAGGTCTTCGGCCGCCCGTCACCGGAAGCCTACGAACGCCTCTTGCTCGATGTCATGGCGGGGGATGCGTCCCGGTTCATGCGGCGCGACGCCGTGGAAGCGTCCTGGGCTTGGGTCACCCAAATCCTCGACGCCTGGGAGAACCTGGGGCAACGCTGGCTTCCCGAATACGAGGCCGGCACCTGGGGCCCGGTTGAAGCGGACCGGTTGATCCAACACGACAACCGCACCTGGCGGGTACTGTAACGAGCCCCCGCTGCATTTCCGTCCGCTTGATTCTTTCTCCGGATGTCATCGCCGGCATCCGGCCTCTTGGGCACGGAACGATCAGTTCTGCCGCCAGGCACCACGAGCAGGATCCTCAACCGCCATCAGGCTCAACTCGCGCTTCACCTGTTTCACAATCTCGTCCCGTTTCCCCACCCCTCCGAAGAACTTCTGAAAGTGCCCGTTTCGATAGAATGCGAGCGCTGGCAGCGAGGTGATTTCCAGTTCCGCAGGAATTTGCGGATTGTCCTCCACATTCATCGTGAGGACGAGCAGACTCGGCCCGAGTTCTTCCTGCACCTGCTCCAGTTCGGCCGCTAATGCACGGCAATGGCCGCAGCCTGGCTTCCAGAATTCGACGAGGACAGGCACCACGCTCGATTCGACCACACGGTCGAACTGCCGATCGGTGATCGTGTGCAGCCCGGCCCTCACGATCGCAGACCTTGGCACAGCAAGGGTGTCAACACACGGGCAACCTCCTCTGCGAATAGGCGATACCCGGTGGTCGTAAGATGCACCCCGTCGTTGGAATACCTCGCGGCCAGTTGGTTGGTGTCGGGGTCGGCCGTGGCGTGAAACAGATCGACGCAGGCAATGTGCTTTGCCGCTGCATACTCACGAATCCACCGGTTCAACAGTTCCCGCCGGGCCACGTGCCCGGCTACCCATTCCTGCCCTTCCCGGCTGTCTTGACTGTCTTCCACCCGAATCGAAGGAACGGTCACGGGAATCGGGATACCACCGTCTGCAAACGTCTGCTCGTAGAGCTTGACCAAATTGCGCATGATGTCATCAGGCGATCCATTCCATCCTAGATCGTTCGTCCCGCCCAAGATCGACACATATCCTGGCTTGTGATCCAATACATCCTGACGGAATCGAAATACCATCTCGCCGGTGAGTTCGCCACAGACGCCAGTCGTACGAACCCGTGCCGCTCCGCCGAGACAGTCTTGTAAATACTGCCCATACGGAGTCTCCTGTCCTGCCGGATGCTCAGCAGTCGGCGACTGAAACCCCGCCGTCAGACTGTCGCCGAAACATATGACAAGAGTAGATCGGGTCATCGTGAATCCGCAGCGTATGGTGGGGTGTACGCCCCTGTGACCTTTGCCACAAGAGGGGATTGTACTGTCGCCATTCGGCTCCGGCAATACCCATCTCACCTGCCCAATTCTCGTGGAGAACCGCGATTTTCTTGACGAATCGTGGATCTAACGGTACGTGTAGCTCTATGACAGATCTCAAGACCGCACAGGACATGATGGCTGCGGCAGTGGCGGCCAAAGGCACGGAGGATCCGGAAACCGCATCCGTCAAACGCATCCTCAAACTCTTGGATAAGACAGCCAAGTCCAACCGGACCTATGGGGCAACCAACCCCGTTGCCCAGAAGTTTTCGCAACAGCTCTTCGAAGAATTAACCGTCCACCTCAATACCTACTCTAAGCTCACGATTCTTATCCAACGATCGCAACTGGTATTCAACGACACGGTCGTACACCAAGCCGACAAAGACAGCAGCAGCGACGGGGTCGGCTTCAAACTCTATGCGGACGGCATTCGGGAATTCTCGATCCACCAGGGCCTCACCCGCGAGGATCTGACCTTCTTTCTGGAGTCGCTGTGGGGCGGCACGGATCCGACCCAGGATGACGACGATATCGTCACTCGCCTGTGGTCTCGCAATCTCTCGAGTATTTCCATCGTGACAGCGGAAGAAATCGCCAAAGTCTCAGTGGGAGCCAACGAACCTGCGGCTTCCGAAGGAGGCATGAGTTCATCGGAGACGACGTTGCGGGAATTGCTGGATAGCGAACGCAACCAAAGAGGACGCAAGGCTCAGGGAGCAGGAGAGGGCACTGGCGCTCAAAACAAACGCATCCAATCAAGCCTCATCGGCTATGAAGTGACCGACGAAGAACTCGCCGCCCTGGCAAGGGAGATCGAGGCTGAAAGCAAGCAAAACGATCTCATGTACATCATGGAAATGCTGACCGCCATCCTGGCGTATGAAACTTCCCCCGTCTTGCTGACCAAGCTGTTTACCATTTGGGGCAGCATCGTGGACTCCCTGTTCCGCGATGGAAAATGGACGGTCTTGGAACATGTCCTAGGTCTCCTCCATGAGACCGATGCCGTACGTCCGGATCTCAGCCAGGAACACAAGCAACAAGTCGCGTCGCTCTTCTCCGGACTGGGCCGCGCGGAGCACAGCAAGGATATAGAAACGTATCTGAATAGTTCGCCCGCCGCCCAAACGGAAGGACTTTCGACGATCTTGTTAATGATGGGGGCGGATGCCGTTCCCCTGCTCTGCTCCCTGCTCGCCAAGTTGAACTCACCCGCGCACCAGGCCATCGTCTCGGACGCACTCTTGGTCCTGGCCAAAGAGCGCCCGGAGCCGTTGCTCAAAGGATTAATGGATCGCCGGCCAGCCTATGTCCGAAACTTACTCGCCATTCTCATGAAGTGGAACGATCCCAAGTTCGCCGAGCCGGTGGAAAAGCTGACGCGATATCCTGACCTGCAAGTTCGGAAAGATGTCGTACGCGCAATGGGCCTCTTCCGGCCGGCCGGTAATGGCCTGAAGTTGGTCTCGTTCATGGATGACGAAGAAGAAGCCGTCCGCCTGGCCGCACTGAAACTGCTGGTCTCCGGACACTATACCGCCTCATTTTCCAGCTGGTCCGCGATCTTGTCCATGGAGAACTTCTCGGAACGTCCGGTAAGCGAGCGCCGGGCGGTCTTCCAAGCAATCCGGGTGACGTG
>JAYWIP010000142.1:0-2610 GCA_039794465.1 Nitrospira sp. | reverse complement strand
TATGCGGTCAATATGATCAGCAAGCGTTAGTACGAATCATCCCCGGAGTAGTTTTTCAATCTGAAAAGACGGGTTCGACTCCCGTAGGGAGCGCCAAATTTATCAAATGGTTATGCCATTTTCACCCGCTGGTCACAACCGGCGTGCAAGCATATTGCAAGCACGACTGGCGGTCGGCATGAGCGAGAATGTCCGCCCGCCAGACCTCGTCGTAGAGCTGATAGAAGCGGAAGTCCGGCTCCGCCTTCGCCTTGAGATAGAGCTTTCTCTGCAGCGTCCTGATCTTTTGCGGCGTTGCCAGGCTCATCGCCAATCGCCTCGTCCTCGACTGCCTCGAAAGCATGACCAGAAGTCGGGTCCTTTGCTCTGCCGGCGTTACCCGTCATCGACGCTCGTACGACCCGTCACCCGCTGAGCCCGCCGGCTTGACCGGCGTTGGAGGCGCCACCTCCGACCGAGACGGGCTTCCCCCGATTACCCGCAACACCTTGACCAGCGTGCCGTGCCCGTTACCCCGGCGGATCGAGACGGGTGCATGTGTCGATTGCTTCCCCATCTCACGCGGCCTTCCCCGTTTCTCCTGACGCAGAGCGTGACGGATGACATCTGGTGCACTTGCCCAATGGCTACTCTATCCGGGGCCATATGGAGTGGCATCAGAAGCGCCGAACAGGATTACGTCGGCTTCTGGAGGCTTGGAGTTCAGGTCGCATCCTCAAGTCACAAGAACGTTGCGCGTCGAGACGTCGCATCAAAACTCCGTTCATGTACCGTGTTGCCTCCAGCGTGAGGCCCTTCGCCATGCTCCGATTACGGGATCGGCTAAATTGGAACGATTGTATTCGCGGGGTGTTCCTCAATCGTGGTTCCGGATCGAGCGGCTGGCGCGTCAGATGTTTTGGGACACAAACTAGGGGCTAGATGGCACGCATAAGCACTCGATATCTCACAACTTCAAAATCATCCGTCGAGGACACATGATCCATCACGACGATCCCGCCCGCGTGGTCGACGCAGTGGAACGAGTGGGCCGACTTCATCCCCGACCGCCGGCCGCCAATTCAGTCACGCGGATGAACACGGAATAATGAGTTTCTTGTCGATAGGACACGGCCATGGCCAAACGAAAATCCTCGGACGCGAATATCGCAACAAATTCTTCCGGCCACGGCGGGGAGACGCATCAGACGGCATCCGCCGGTGCAGATCGGCTAACGACCAATCATGGCACGCCTCTCGGTGACAACCAGAACTCGCTCAAGGGTGGAGCGCGCGGACCCACGCTGCTTGAAGATTTCATTCTGCGCGAGAAGATCCAGCATTTCGACCACGAACGTATCCCTGAGCGCATCGTCCACGCGCGCGGGTCGGCGGCGCACGGCTATTTCGAGCTGACAAAATCTCTGGCGAAGTACACGCGCGCCAAGGTGCTGACAGAAGTCGGCGAGAAGACCGAGGTTTTCGTCAGATTCTCGACCGTGGCCGGTGGTGCCGGTTCGGTCGACACGCCACGCGACGTGCGCGGGTTTGCAGTGAAGTTCTACACGAAGGAAGGCAACTGGGATCTCGTCGGAAATAACATTCCGGTGTTCTTCATCCAGGATGCGATCAAATTTCCCGACCTCATTCATGCGGTGAAGATGGAGGCGGACAGGGGCTACCCGCAAGCGGCCAGCGCCCACGACACGTTCTGGGATTTCATCGGCCTGATGCCGGAAGCCACCCATATGATCATGTGGGCAATGTCGGACCGCACGATCCCGCGCTCGCTCCGTATGATGGAAGGCTTCGGCGTCAACACATTCCGCTTGGTCAACAACAACGACGAAGCCACGTTCGTGAAGTTCCATTGGCGACCCAAGCTCGGCACCCAATCGACGTGCTGGGACGAGGCGGTCAAAATCGCCGGTGCGGACCCCGACTATCATCGCCGCGACCTGTTTGAATCGATCGCGGCTGGCACCAATCCCGAGTGGCAATTCGGCGTTCAGCTTCTGACGCAAGACGAAGCGGATGCCTTGCCGTTCGACATCCTCGATGCAACGAAGGTCATCCCGGAGGAACTCTTTCCGATCGACTTCGTCGGGCGACTGGTTCTGAATCGCAACCCTGACAACTTCTTCGCGGAGACCGAACAGGCTGCATTCCTGCCGACAAACGTACCGCCGGGCATCGACTTTTCCGAAGACCCTTTGCTCCAGGGCCGATTGTTCTCATACCAGGATACTCAGCTTTCGCGGCTGGGAACCGTCAATTTCCACCAGCTTCCGATCAACCGCGCCAAGGGGTGCCCATTCCAGAATTTGCAGCGCGACGGGCAGATGCAGACCCAGGTCTTTAAGGGCCGTGCCAACTATGAGCCCAACAGTCTTGCCGAAGCTGGTGAATCACCTGGCCCGCGTGAAGATCCGGTAAGCGGGTTCAGGAGCATTGCGGTGCCGTTTGAAGGCGCAAAGAGCCGTATCCGTGCAGAGACCTTCGCTGACCACTACTCCCACGCCCGGTTGTTCTATCGATCTCAGACCGAGATCGAGCAGGCGCACATCGCCAGCGCGTTCGTTTTCGAGTTGTCAAAGGTCGTGCTGGAACATGTCCCCGATCGCGTTTTGT
>JAYWIP010000141.1:0-8175 GCA_039794465.1 Nitrospira sp. | reverse complement strand
GACACCGGCATCATGGTCTTCCTCAAACTACCGGACCAGGACGCCTACGCCGCCCGCTTCACCCCGCTCAAGACAGGGGACAGAAAATAAGGGTCTGGGGTTGCGCGTCACTGATGACAATCGCTCTCTGCTGGTCTGCCGCTACATCGAACCCTTCCTCCGCACTCAGACATAGCGCCGGGATGCCATCCATCGGACTAGGGCATGACAACGAGCTTGCTGAACTCCTCACGTGCCGCGGTTACGATGGATGAGGGGGCTTTGTCTGGACTCCCGGCATCGAACGGCGGCTGGGGATCGTACTCGATGAGGAGTTGGGTGAGTTGTGCCGCCTCCGCGCCGAACTCCTCAGCGACGAGCGTCAGCGCCATGTCGATTCCGGATGACACGCCGGCAGCTGTGAGCACCTTGCCTTGGCGAACGACCCGCTCCTTGGTCGGAATGGCACCGAACTGTTTCAGAACGTCGTGGGCGAGCCAGTGCGTGGTGGCCTTCAACCCGTGCAGCACGCCGGCGGCGGCCAACCCTAACGCGCCGGTGCACACCGACGTGGTCCACTTGGTGGTGCGATGGACCCGCGCGATCCACTCGAGCACCAGCTGGTCTCCCATCACCGCGTGTGGAAACGCCGTGCCCGGTACGACCAGGATATCGGGACTGGGGGTTTCATCGAGCGAATAGTCGGCCGTCAGGCGGAGCTTCCCGAAATCCGTGCGCTTCACGCCCTTCTCGCGTGCGACGAAGCGTACATCCGTATTAAGCGATGGTGCCTGAAGGACCTCGTAGGGGCCGATCGCATCGAGCGCCGTCATGCCGTCGTACAACAGTATCGCCACTTGTAACTTCTTATCCGAAATCATCATTTGTTCCTCTTATTGCAGCATGTTCACTGAATATGGTGGAGCGGTGAACAGTTCGTCGATTATCCCGCATAGTCGAAGGAGAGGTCGCGGGTTTGCTCGAGGCGGAGGTGTCGTAGCGTGCCACCTGAGACACGATTGGCGAGACGGGCCCAGATTGCCTTGGTGAGGAGTTCCCCGCTGATGGTCGGCACGCTCAGCACATGCCTGAGATCCTTCCGATCGAACGGTTGCACAATCTGATCATGCACGAGCCGGTCCAGTACTCCGATATCCGTGACCATACCGGTGACCGGATCGATCCGGCCATGGACAGTCACAAAGAGATCCCAGGTGTGGCCCTGATTACCGTCTTGGGCCGCCGTAAAGGAGTAGCGCCTCGTCACGGAAGCCACGTCCAGGCCCTTTGCCGCCGTCACTTCGGCGTAGAGATCTTCGTCCTCGCAGAGACGGACGGTGTGCAAGGCGCCGATGTCGGGTTGTAGCGACAGTTTCTCCCAGAGCAGCCGCGCGAAGTTCTCCGAGGTGGGAATCTGATCCTTGAAATACGGCATATCCAGGTTGAGATTCTTGTGGTCGAATTCCTCCAGGACGTCGAGGAGAACCCTCTTGAGGTCAAACAGGTTGACGACCATGCCGGTCCTAGGATCAATCTCGCCGGATACGGTCACCTCCAGTAGATAATTATGTCCATGGGCTGGCGGGTTGTAGCAGAGGCCGAACACCGCGCGGTTCTTTGCCTCATCCCACTCCGGCTTGAGATACCGGTGGGAAGAGGAAAACTCGATGCGTTTGGTCAGAAGTACCGACGCCATAAGGTTCAAGGTTCAAGGTTCAAGGCTGAGTGGGCATCGCCGGACAGCGGCCTGGCTTCAACATTGAGCATTGAACATTCTTTATTCGACAGACCGATTTGAGCACTCACGCGCTCAAATCGGAGAGCCATTCTTCCCGCATACTGCCGGGTACCGGCACATCCTCCCGATAGCCGCCATGGTTTACGCCGATCGTCACAGGCTTGCGGAGGTCGGCAAAGGCCAGTTTCATCGCCGCTGTCGGCCGGAATCGGACGAAATGGACGGCACTGATCTTGGTCTCATGGCTATGGCCGCCCTCAAATTCCGCAAACACCCGCTCACCGTTCGCCGTGATCGCCAGCGTCTGGCCGCGATCCAGCCCCATGAACCGGTCGAGCCATTCCTTCATCTTCGCTTCTTCGGTAATCTCAATCAAGAGTGTCGCACTCAATTCATCCAGCCCGGGCAGCAGCTCATTATACACATCCAACTCGTCTTGCACTTTGGCAGGATCGATGATGCGCTCAACTCGAATCATCTCTTGAATCTGAAAGAGCAGCGTCTCCCGATTCTCGAATACCAGGGTGATCAAAGGACCCACGAAGATCCGCCGCTTCCGCTTCAGCTCGATAATACGGGCCCGAAAGGCTTCCCGTTGCCGTTCATAATCCTGCGTGGACAGCAAGTCTTCCCGTACCAGCCGTTTCATCATGTTTCCTGCGCGTCACGCACTACGAACCGGAAGAGGGCAGCCCATAGGCATCGCGGACAATCTGAATCGGGTGGCGAGCTGCCTTGCCGCCCACGTGAGCCGACGCCCCGGCCTGATCCAATTGCAGCCCGGCTAAAGGACAGTCGGAAGCCACGAGATCGGCCGGTGCCTGTTCGATCGCGCGGACGGCCTTGGCCGCAATCTTCATCGACAGCGTGAAGAATTCCGTCTTGGCCGACCACGACCCATCATGACCGGAACATTGCTCGATCACATTCACCTGCGCTCCTGCGCACTCCATCAATTCCTTAGACTTGAAGCCGATATTCTGATCCCGCAGATGACAGGGAATTTGATAGGCCACACGTCCGGGAGAGACCGTAAAATCCGTCGCCAGCTGCCCCGCTTTCTTCATCGCCATCAGATATTCGCAGACATCGAACGTGCGATCCGCAACCTGCTTGGTGTGCTCGTCAGGCAGGAGTTCCGGATATTCGCGCTTGAGCATTAAACTGCAACTCGCCGTGGGCACGACGACGTCATAACCTTGTGCAACCCACGGATGCAGCGACGCGACATTGGCCTTCGCCGCCTCTTGAATCGCCTGCGTGCCGCCGATTTCGAACTGGGGCATGCCGCAGCAGCGTTGTTCCGGCACCACGACGTCGATTCCGTTTTTTTCCAGCACCTGGACTGTCGCCTTCCCGACATCCGTCGTCTGATAGTTCACCAGGCAACTGGCAAAGAGCGCGACTTTCCGGACCGGAGGCCCGGCCCGTTTTACCGGCGCATGCCGGCTGAACCAGCGGGTGAACGTTTCGCCGGAAAAATGCAGCACCTGCCGGTCCCGATGCACCCCCGCGACCAGTTCGACGATCCGGCGGATCAGGCGGCTCCCCAACAATCCATTCGTCATCGAGGCCGTGGCACTGCCGAGTTTCCCGACCATATCTGTCATGACGAGCAGTCGATCGCGCCAATGAACCCCGCGCTCCGCCGCCAGACGCTTTTTCCATGCGACCATCAAATGTGGAAAATCGATCGCGTACTGATGCGGCGGCGTGTAGGGACAGTGGTTGAAACACAGTTTACAGTAGTAGCACTCATCGACGACACGATGATGGTCGGCGGGCGACAGCTTGGCGACGTCGCCCTCGTAGACGTCGATTCGATCGAGCAAGGTATTGAAGGACGGGCACAGATTGAAACAGCGGCGGCACCCGTCGCATATCTCGTAGATCCGCAATGTATCTTTGTCCAGTTGGGCCGGATCGATCGGATTGATGAGGCTGAGAGGCTTCATGGGCGGGCTGACAGGAACACGCAGCCGCCAGCAATCAGCTATCAGCCGTGAAGAACGACTTCTTCATGCTGACAGCTGACGGCTGAATACGACAGGCTGTTAACTCTGCTTCAGACCATCGAGCCCCTTCTGGAACCGATTGGCATGGGACCGCTCGGCCTTCGCCAGCGTTTCAAACCATTCGGCCAGTTCAGGGAACCCTTCCTCGCGGGCGGTCTTGGCCATGCCCGGATACATCTGGGTGTACTCGTAGGTCTCACCCTCGATGGCGGCCTTCAAATTCGCATCGGTGTTGCCGATCGGACTTCCGGTGGCTGGATCACCGACTTCTTTCAGGAAATCCAAGTGGCCGAAGGCATGGCCGGTTTCGGCTTCGGACGTATCGCGGAACAATCCGCCCACGTCGGGATAACCCTCGATGTCGGCGCGCCGCGCGAAGTAGAGGTACCGGCGGTTCGCCTGCGATTCGCCCGCGAAGGCATGTTTCAAGTTGTCGTGGCTCTTGGTTCCCTTTAAATTCTTTCCCATGTTCATCCTCCTCGTTGTTCGAACGGTGTCGGCCTGCAGGAGAAGGTCCTCACGCACACCCAGACGCCGCTAAGATAACGCAGCTATCCTGACCGGTTCAAGGGTTTTTCTCGAACACCTGTGCTAGACTGAGCCGCGATTGGACCGGCAAACCAGTTGTTTGTGTGACTCCTTTCAAAGACCCCATGTCTGTTCGACTTCTGGCGCTCATCTTGATCGTATCCGCTGGGTGTGTACACCGAATCGAGGTGAATCCCCTTCCCGCGAGCCCGGCGTCAGCCACCATCCCCCGGTCCCTTCAGCTGACAGTCAGCGCTCTTGCCTTGGAGGGTGCGGACCATCGGCCAGGAATTATCCTGCTCGAATGGCCGACCCACAACCTCAGTCAGGCGATCGTACGATATGCGCAGCAGCGGGGAACGTTCAGCTCGGTCTCCGCCGGCTCCACCGATTTGAGGCTTCGTATCACCGCGAAGCTGGCCTTGGCCTCGGGGCAAGGCCGGTATCATTACCACATGCGGTTGCAGGGGGAGATGAGCGAGGCGGATCAGCCGGTTAAGACCTATGTCAGCGAACAGACCGTAGCGGGATCGAGGGTTCGATGGGTGGCCGCTTCGGACCGCGATCCGATCGAAACGGCACTCCAACTGGCTTTGGATGACTTGTTCGGTTGGATCGAGGCCGATCGAATTCTGTATATGGGGCAGGGAGAAGGGCCCTCACGTTAGCAACGGCGTCGCGCTTCTCCTGCCCATCCAGGCCCCCACAAACGACGCCCGGCTGGTTAATTCACCAGCGAGAGACCCCAACCGACCGGACCTCTCACGCACTCTTCGCCTTGGTCTTGAGCACTTCGACATATTCCGGGCAATCGAGACGGATGGCGTGATCGCCGAAGGGTACGTCGAAATACCGGCAATGGTGCGGGTGGTCTCCACCTTTGTGCGCGTTCGGAGCGAAATGCTGGCACGAGACGCACATCCGGGCGATAGGAATCTCCCCCTTCTGTTGCAACACGCGGATAAGTTTCGCCAAGGCGGTCAGCAGACTGACCTGCTCTTCAACCGACAGCTGTTGTGTGGCTGCGGCCAATAACTCCGGCCAGCCATCCTCCACTCGGGCCGCTTTGGCGCCCAGGGCGGTCAAGTGCACCATCACGATGCGTTGGTCTGGCTGCTCCTGACGCCTGCGCACAAGCCGTTTCTCCGCAAGGGTTCGAATGACCTCGGACGCCGTGGGCAGTTTAACCGTCAATTCTCGCGCAATCGTCGAGACGGTGGCCGCCTGATTGTGACAGGTCTTGAGATACCGCAACACCTGGACCTGCAAGGGACCGACTCCTTTCCGCCCCTGTCTTCTCCAGGTTCGGCTCTTCATCGCCAGCCCGATTTTTGAAAGCCCCGTGACCAACCGGTCAGGAAGGGGTTCTTGCTCGATCTTTTCGGCAGAAGCCATGGCATCCTCACAATATATTGAACATGTTAACGAACGAAAAACTGGTGCAGTGTATGCTTCCTCATTTCACTCGTCAAGCCTCCCTCTTTGTTACTTGCGATGGAGAGGAGGGCCGCCTTCGGCATTGAACCTGCCGTCGTATTTCGCTGGTGTCAGTTATTGCAGATTAGAATCGATTTGGTGGACCCAGCCGTGCCCGTCCTGGCTGGAAGCAGGGCACGGCACGCCCTCTCACCGAGATCCTGGTCTCTTATCGAACGACGAGGACGGAGCACGTCGCATGGTGGACCACGCGAGTGGAAACGCTGCCGAGCAACGCGCGACCGATCGCCCCCAGGCCTTTGGCGCCGGTAACGATCAGATCGACCTTCTCCTGTTTGGCCTCCGTTAGAATCTCATCGGCCGGCTTTCCCAACCTCATGGCCTCCTGCACCTGAAACCCGGCCTTCGCCACTTTGTCCACGTAGCGCTTGACCAGCACTTTCCCTGATTCCCGCAGCTCCGGATATTTGAAGTACGGCATCACATGGGCCACGGTGACCATCACCGGATCGCGGTCGGGACCATCGGGAGCCGGATTAATATTTCGGAGCAGAAACCGAACCGCCTTGTCCGATGCCGCGGAGCCGTCGATCGCCAACAAAATTCGGCGCACGGGCCGGGGCGCCTCTCTCACCACCAAGATGGAACAGGGCGCATGATGAATCGCGTGGTTGGACACACTCCCCAGCATGAAGCGATCCAGCGCGTCCAACCCACGCGACCCGATCGACAGGAGATCGACGCCGCGTTTGGCGTGTTTCATGAGCGTCGCCGCCACCCCGCCCCGATCCACCACGACCGTCCCGCTCAAGCCGGATTCACGCAGCGCGTTTTCGGCTTCTTTCTTGGTCGTTTTCGCGTGTGCCTCCATCCGTTTGATCTCGGCCTGGAGATACTTTTCCGTGCCCACAATCATGGGCTGAATCATGAAGGGCGCGCGCAAACCGGCGATGTCCACGACGTGCAGCGCTCGGACCACAGGCCTGACGGTAAACGGGATCAGCGCCGGCCATTCTACCGCCCACCGGCCGTACTTCGATCCATCTGTGGCTGCCAACACCTTCATGGTTTGCGTCCTTTCGTCCATTGATTCGTCGCCGAGCCGACCACACCGGCGAATCGCTCGCGGAACGATTCCGGCGACAGACCGGCGACCGCAGCACAACGACCCAGCAGGACCGGATCGTCTAGGTCTTCGTGCGTAAGTCGAATCATAAATTGCCGGGCGATGTCATACGACTGGGAACCGACGTCCACCATGCGGACCTTGGTGCGCCCGGTGGTGGGGTCCACCATCTGCTTGAACGGAATCGGCGTGAACCGCCCGTTCTGGATCGACACCATCGCCGCCGTCCCCCCATCGAGCAGGAACTGGGCGGCACAATAACCAAGATCTCGGGTGTAGTCGAGATCGAACGGTATCGGGTCTGCGCAGCGCAATTCGTAGCCGACGTCTTTGGCGACGATCGAAATGGGATGCCCCAGGGCGCCGAGCTCCTTCGTCACTTCCCGCCTGAGCAACGCCCCTACATCCACCTCCGACAAGCGCAGATGGCCGTGTTCGTCACGTGCGACTTGCTCCAGCCCTCCCAGATCTTGCTGGTCCAGGATTTCGATCAACCCTTCCGCCAGCACCACCACGCCGTCGGTTCGGCCGTGGCTGAACCGCTTGATCACGGCGCCGACCAGCAGGTCCACCAACCGCTTCAGCCTCACGGGCCGCTCCGTGAATTCTTCCGGGATAACCGTCAACGTGGCGCCGGCGGCCTTCCCAATTCCGAGCGCCAGGTGGCCGGCCTTGCGCCCCATCGTCACGACGAAATACCAGCGTGAGGTGGTCAGGGCATCGACCATGAGATTCTTGACAATCTCCACGCCGACATGCCGCGCGGTCTGAAACCCGAAGGTGGAAATCCCGTTGGGCAAGTCGAGGTCGTTGTCGATCGTCTTCGGCACATGGACGACCTGGATACGCCCCGCCGCCCGCTCCTCTAGTTTGAGCGCGGAAAAGGCGGTATCGTCTCCACCGATCGTGATGAGACGCGTCACGCCGAGGTTGATCAGCGTGGAGAGGACGTGGTCCAGATGCTCGATCTTCTTGGTCGGATTGGCCCGCGACGTGCCGAGATAGGAACCGCCGCGAAAGTGGAGCCGGCTCACGTCTTCAATCGAGAGCGGCCGCACGTTTCCGCTGCTCCCCTCCATGAGCCATTTAAACCCGTCGAGAATCCCCAGGACATCGCAGCCGCCGAGAATACTGCGGATCGTCGCGGCGCCGATGACGCTGTTGATACCGGGCGCCGGCCCGCCGCCGACCAGAATCCCGATGATTGTCCGTTCGGATGTCATCCTCTCGTCCCCCTGCCCGCATTATTCATGAGCGGTTCGTGACGAAACCGCCAAGACGCCAGGCGAGACGGGCACGCGGAGCCCTGAGCGACCGAGTCGTACTTGAAACAGTACGTCGAGGTCGTGAGG
>JAYWIP010000140.1:0-13558 GCA_039794465.1 Nitrospira sp. | reverse complement strand
CTGCTGCTTGCCGTGGTGCTTTCCCAATCGCGGATTGTGTCGGGCACTTCGATGGCGGCATTTCGGTCTCGCTCGGCTCGGCGTTCACGAATCAAGCCCCGCCAGTCTCGGCTCTTTCTTGATAACAGATCGGATCGATCTTGTACTGTGAGGAAGAAAATGTCGTCACGCGCGTCACACGCACCTTGCGCGACCAGCAGATCGCCGAGGTGCAGCAGCAGGGTACGCGTTGCCGTTGAAAAATACATCAGATGATGCCGGTTGGCTTCCCGCAGCGCGAAAAACCGGCATAGCCGTCGATACCACCAGCGGTACGTGAGCCACCGGTCCAGCCGCCAGCCCAGGCGTCGTTTGATTTCCGTCAGCGCCTCCGCGCGTGTGCGCTCCTGGCGCGATAGAATCTCCTCTCGACCGAAGGGTGCAGCCCCAATTTGGAGCCGCAGCACGGATAAAATCGCTTGCGGATTGTCGGCCAGACGCGGGGACATCACATCTGATTCACCAATGCCGCGGTGGCCGTAGTCTTCCATGTAGGCGTCAAAGGCGCGCAAACACGCCGTGTCTTTGAGCGCCGTGCGGAATTCTGAGGGGTTCCAGGGCTCCGCGTTGAAGAACGCCCCTGCCGTCGGCTCGCGCCGCGCGATGTCCACGATTTCCGCGAGCCGCAGGATCTGTTGCGCACTGATGACCGTACCTTGGCCTTGCAGGGCCGCGTTTGAGAGGACTCTCCAGTCTGACCCCAGCCAGCGTGGCAGAACGAGGCTCAGCGCTTGCAGGCATTGGGCCACTCCGCCTGCGATGCCAAACGTTAACTCGCGGGTCTGGAACCGTGCACTCAGATCATCCAGCCGTCGGACCGTCTCGTCAAACGACAGAGCGCCGACCTGTTGGGGGCCGTATTGCTTGGCCATGGTTTTCATCTCGGCGAACCACGCCGGCCCATGGACGGTGGCGCGCCGCATTTCCTTCAGCATCACGATCCCTGCCTGGATGAAGGCAAGCCAGCCGAGGGGACGCACCGCCGGAGCCACCGCGAGTGGTTCTCCGCCCATCTGCTCCGGTAATTGGGATGGGTCACCACGTAGTTGTGCAACGAGGAGATGGAACAGGGTGACGTTCAGGTAGGGACGTCCGTGGAAGATGCGTGTCGAGGTCAGTCCGCTGGGAATATGACAGCCGAGTCGTCGGTAGGGTTCGATGATGTACTGGTCCATGAACAGTTCTAGGAAAGAATTCCCCACAGGACTCGGCAACTCCGGCATCGTTTCTTTGAAGTTCGCGCGCGACCACTCGCAATCGTCGTTCGTCAATTCGGAGGAGGGGCGAACCCCGGTGATGGGCCTGGCCTGCAACGCCCAGAGCCGATGTGCGTCGATTGCCCACTCCAGATCAACAGGGTGCCCTAAAGCCTGTTCGATCTTCTTTGCCATAGCCCCCAACTCGAACAGCTGCTCGTCCGAAAGCGACGACTTCGATTGGGTTGATTCGGGCATTGCGTCGTGGCGCAGCCCATCGTCCGTGACGATCAATCGCTGCGCTTTATTTGCCAAGGTCCGCCGTCGGATCCAGACCGGACGCTGATCGGTGCCTATCTGCACGACATAGGAGTCAGGTGTCACGTGTCCGTCGACCAGCGGGGCGGCTAAACCGGGCAAGGCATTCACAGCAACATAGAACGAGCGGCCGGTCACCGGATGGATCGAATAGGCCACTCCGGAGGCCAACGCATTGACCATAGGCTGAATCACCACGGCCATCGAGGGGATCGCATGATCGCCTCCCCGTTCGACAGAATACTGCAGGACCCGTTGTTGCCAGAGCGAGGTCCAGAGGTCCTTGATTGCGTCGTCGATTTGGTCAACGGCGACTCCAAGATGGGTGCGATAGAGTCCGGCAAAGCTGGTCCGGCCTGCATCTTCGTTGGTGGCCGAGGACCGGACGGCCCAGCGGGCAGGACTGGGAACATCCAGTCTCTGAAGTGCCGCCTTCCATTCGGCGGTTAGTGACGAGGTGTCTATCTGCCTGATTCGTCCCTGGCAAGCCGACAAGGCCGACTCCCGTTCTGCTCCCGACAGGGCACGGATCTTCTCCCATTCTGCCGTTTGGGCGAACCCTGACGTTTCCAGGCTCTGCCGGTAGGATTCAGTCGTCACACAGATGCCGGGAGGCACGGGAAATCCGGCGGCCATGAGTCGAGCCAAACCAAGGGCTTTGCCTCCGACGAGTTCGAGATTCGTGCACTGTACTAAGGGAAGAACGAAGGGATGTGTCATCGGTACGGATAGTACCTACAGCAGAAGGAGGAGGTAAAGGTCATTGACGTTGGTTCCGGTCGGGCCGGTGCGGATATGGCATCTCAGGGTCTTCAACGCTGGGTAGGTGTCATGCCGCTTCAATGCGGAGCGGAGACTGACACCACTCTTCCCGGCCTGTGCGGCGGTCATCCCACTGACCACCGCGCCGGCGACATCGGTCGGTCCGTCGGTTCCATCGGTTCCCATCGCCACCAGCCAGACATGAGCGATGCCGGCAAGGTGGAGGGCTGCGGCGGCTGCAAATTCCTGCGCGCGCCCTCCTTTACCGCGTCCTGTGACCGTCACGGTTGGTTCGCCTCCGGCGACGATGCAGGAGGGACGCCTCAGCGTGCCGGCTTGTCTTACGAGGCGTAACGCCCGTTCGACGAACCGCTTCGCCTCAGTCCTGGCTTCTCCCGCAATGGCGGCTGAAAGGCGGTGGGTGTGGAGCCCCGCCTGTTCTGCGGCATGGGCGACAGCATCGAGCATCGTGCTGTTGGTGCCGATGATCGTATGATGAACTGAGCGTAACCGCCGCGAGCCAGGCTTCAGTGTCTCCGGGATGGCCCCTCTCTTTCCTTGGAGTAGATGAAGGCGCACAGCGCCGGGCACGTTGTGCCAAATCTTGTATCGTTGCAGCACCGTGATGGCATCGGCGAAGGTGGTGGGGTCTGGAGCGGTCGGCCCCGATCCGATCGTGCCGATGTCATCGCCGATGACATCCGAAAGCATAAGCGTCGCAATCGTGGCCCGTGTGGAACGAGCGAGTCCTCCGCCTTTCAGTCGCGACAGATGTTTGCGGACGACATTCATCTCGTCGATCGTTGCGCCGCTTCTCAAGAGCAAACGCGTGGTCCGTTGCTTGGCGGCCAGGGTAACGCCAGGTACCGGAGCGGGCAAGAGACTTGATGCCCCTCCCGACAACAGGACGATGAGCAAATCGCGAGGCGTGAGATCTTGAACCAGGGTCCTGATACGTTCTGCTGCTTGCCGTCCCGCACGGTCTGGAATCGGGTGGCCGGCTTCGACGACCGTGATGCGCTTGGTGGAGACACGGGAACCGTGCTTGACCACGACGAGCCCTTGCTCCAACGTGGTCCCTAGGATGTGTTCGATTGCTCGAGCCATCCGGGCAGACGCCTTGCCGGCGCCAACGGCGACGATCCGGTCGAAGTGCCTCAGGTCATAGGTTCGCCGGCCTATCCGCAATAGACGACCTTTACGCGACACGGCCTTCAGCAGCCTGTGGTAGGGGTCGGCTACCTCCAACCCCGCGGCAATCAACTTCCGGATCAGCGGTTGGGCAAGAGATGCGGGGACGAGACGCGGCATGAACGGGAAAAGCTACGGCAACTTGTCTTGTTTGAAACAGCGGCTCGGACAGGTTTGCCGAGGAACTCGGATTTGGTAGGTCCCCTGGGGGAGCACGTCCTTTTTAAATTCGGGGTTGAGCATCTTCAGTTCAAGAAAGTAGGTGCCGAACTCCTCAGCGATGGAGGTCAGCGCCCGTTGTGATTCTTTCACGGTGACCGTGATGGTTTCCGTTTCGAGCGGGATGTAGAGATCCTTCTTGCTCAGCCCCAGATATTTCTCCGGTTGGGAATAGATTTCTTTGGCTGCGATGATCCGCGGGACATAGCGCATGGTTTCGCGAGGGCCGTGCATTTTCCAGTAGTCGCTGATCTTCTGGTCTTTGAGCAGCTTGCGGACTCGCTCTTCACCGGCATTATAGGATGCCATGGCCAAGAACCAATCGTTCTGCTGGAAGTCTTTCAGGTACTTGAGGTATTTGACCGCCGCTTCGGTGGACATTTCAAGATTCCGACGTTCGTCCCGGACGGCATCGCTCTTGAGCCGGTAGCGTCGGCCGGTGGAGGGGATGAACTGCCACGGGCCTGAAGCTTTGGCTTTGGAGTAGGCCGCCGAGATGCATTTGCTTTCCACCAGCAGCATGTATTTCAGATCGTCTGGCAGGCCTGCCTCGGCCAGCTGCTTTTCCGCCGGTGGGAAACAACGACCGGTGCGTTTGGCGAGGATGATACTCTCGCCCTGATCTTCCAAGAATTGATAAAACTCATACTCGATACGTTCTCTGACCTGCCAGTTATCGAGGGGCACCGTCAGACCGGCGAACGTGATCTTGTCGGGCAGTTTGAACGAGCTCAAAAAGAACCGTTCACCTTCCCGCTTGATTTCCGGCAAGATGACCAACCGATCTTCCGGTTCTGCTTGCCCATCCATCGGCTCAGGAAGCACGAGGTCCTTATCATTTTCCAATTGATCCAACGGGGGCTGTGGAAACGCAACAGCTGAAGGAGCAAAGCTGGCCAATGCCAGTGCGAACAACACCATCCCCATGTTCCTAGAGTTCATTCAGCAACTCCTTGGGTATAAGCATAGCAGACGCGTTCACGATCGGTCATGCTAGCAGCGGACCAAGCGACCGGCAAGCGGAATGACGTTCCCGTTCATGGTACACTGCCGCGCATGAAGACACTGGCCGTGTTGAACGATACCATCACGAATTGCGTGGCCTGTCCGAGGTTGGTGACCTATCGGCACAAGGTCGCGCAAACGAAACGGCGTCAGTTTAAGGACTGGACCTACTGGGGTCGTCCCGTCCCCGGCTTTGGCGACCCGCAGGCACGCTTGTTTATCGTGGGGCTGGCGCCGGCCGCCCATGGCGGCAATCGAACCGGGCGTGTCTTTACGGGCGACCGCAGCGGCGACTGGCTGTATGCAGCACTGCATGCCTTCGGTTTCGCCAATCAGCCGATCTCGACTCACAAGGATGACGGCCTGCGCGTGATCAACTGCTACATCGCGCCGGTCGTGCGTTGCGCTCCGCCAGACAACAAGCCGTTGCCGAACGAGTTTGACGCCTGCCGGCCCTATTTAGTGGGTGAGTTTCAGACGCTCAAGCGTATACAGGTGGTCATTGCTCTGGGAAAGATCGCCTTCGATCACTATCTGAAAGCCTGCCGAGACCTCGGCCACACGATTCCGGTACCTGTTCCCAAGTTCGGCCACGAAAAGGTGTATCGCCTACCGTGGGGCGTCACCCTCATTGGGTCGTATCACCCCAGCCAGCGGAACACCCAGACTGGCTTTCTCACTCGCCCGATGTTCCACTCGGTGTTCCGAAAAGCCCGGAAGATTATTGACGGGGAATAGAGACAAGCAATTAGTCCGGTGGCGTACGGCAAAGAAGCCGTTCTCCATTCCATGTTGTATTTTCTGGAGCGGAGGCAGTCGGGTGGCCCCTGAACTTCGCGCATTGAGCGGGCACCGCACGCTTCGATCTCGGTTCAGATCAATCTTGCGTGCACGCTCGGCGAGCACAGGGGATCACCCGACTCGACTCCACGAGTTTTACTGCTGCCCTTTCGCCTTCCAGTCTTCGAGAAACTTCTTCAAGCCGGCGTCGGTCAGCGGGTGCTTGAAGAGCGACTGGAACACGCTGTAAGGCATCGTGGAAATGTGGCCACCTGCCAGCGCTGACTCCACCACATGCTGTGGATGGCGGACGCTGGCCACCAGGACCAACGTTTTGTAATCGTAGTTCTTGTAGATTGTGACGATTTGACGAATCAGCGCCATGCCGTCCGAGCTGACGTCGTCCAATCGGCCGATAAACGGCGAGACGCACCAGGCGCCGGCCTTGGCGGCAATAAGGGCTTGCGTTGGGGAAAAACAGAGTGTCACGTTCACGCGAATCCCTTCCGCGGAGAGTTTACTTGTCGCTTTGATGCCTTCCGGAATCAGCGGACATTTGACCACGATGTTCTTATGGATCTTGGCGAGTTCCCGGCCTTCCTTGACCATGGCGTCCGCTTCCACACTGACGACTTCGGCACTGATCGGGCCGTCCACGATCTTGCAGATCTCCTGGAGCATTTCCTTAAAGCTGCGGCCTTCCTTGACCACCAGCGAGGGATTCGTGGTCACGCCGTCCAAGATGCCGAAACTGGCGGCTTCGTAAATTTCCTTCACGTTGGCCGTATCAAGAAAAAACTTCATCGTCGGCTCCTTTCATGTCATGTCCAATGCGGTTTTACATGCGGTCAATTCGTTATCGGTCATCGTAAGAAGAACTCAATTCGATCGCAATCGGTCTGTTTGACGGTTTGACAGGCCTCCGAGCCGGGGATACAATTTCGTCATCCCTCCAAGGCATTACACAGCGGGAGATTGTACGATGCGACGATATGCGTGGCTCTTGTCCCTGGTCCTCTTGCTGACCGCCTGCGGAGGCGGCAACCCGTACCTGGAAGCGTCACTCAAACCGGCCGAGCTGCAAGGAAAAGACAAGGCCTGGTTTGAAAAGAATTGGGGCACTCCAGACGGCAAATCGTCGCGCTTCTTCGGCGGTGAGACCTGGACGTACTATCGCATCGCCGGAGGGAAATCCGGCCCGCCGCTGTTCAACTTCTCCCCAAATCAATGCCAGATCACATTGAAGTTCGACAAGGAAGACAAGCTGTCCGACTATAGTTATTCCGGCTGCTAACCGGCTTGTCGGTTCTGAAATGCGGCTGCACATTGCTTGCTGCAGAAACAATGGGTCTGGCCGCTGACTGTCTCAATCACCGCGTTTCGCCGTGGTACGAACGTATGGCAAACCGGATCTTCAACCATCTGGTCTTGATCCACAAATGTCCCCCGATCCCCGACACCCACGTCCTTGTTCCTGAATCCTCGAATCACCTGCCGTAGCAAGAAGTACAGCACAACCAGCAGCGCGATTATGAGCAGGAACCTATACATTGTGGATCGTCATGTAGATAGCCACAATCCTATGGGAGGGGGTGAGACCTGTCAAGCGGGACCGACCGTTTCTCTGTCATGGGAATACGTAACCCCGCATACCCAAAGGGACCAGTGGCACTAGGCGGATACGGGAACACTTTCGCATGTCAATCCAGTACTTCAGGAGGATATTCTCTTCTTCGAGGAAATGATACAGTCCCGCCCATGAAGACATGTGATAAATGCCACGGCGCAATGTTACCGGAGAGGGCGGTGGATTTGGATGCTGGACTTGCGATCACGGTGTTCGCGTGTTTGAACTGTGGTCGCCGGAAAGCAGCAGACCAAGAACCTCGTCCCATCACGGCTCGACATTGACCCGCTGGATAGCCAACCCCAGGTGTTGATCTGCGAGAAGCGGAAAGCCGCTTCGAGATCCCGCTCCATCCTATCCCGAACAGGAAGAGTCGGTCCGGTCACCGGATGCGGGTCTTGTCCAAAGAGGGATGAAGTTTCAGCAGCATCAGCAAGAGGTCTGAGGGGGAGCTGTTCACGCAGCAGCGACCGCAGATGGTTACCTCAGGCCTAACACGTCCATCATGTCGTAGAGGCCGGGGGGCTGTCTGACGACCCACCGTGCCGCACGGAGGGCGCCACGGGCGAAGGTGTCGCGACTGCTGGCCCGATGCGTTACCTCGATTCGCTCGCCCATCCCGCCGAACAGGATTGTGTGGTCGCCGACAATGTCGCCGGCGCGGATAGTCTGAATCCCGATTTCTTTTTGCTTCCGCTCCCCGATCAACCCTTTACGCGCATAAACCCCGACTTGATTGAGGTCACGGTTCACCGCACGTGCGAGGACTTCGGCGATCTTGAGGGCTGTGCCGCTGGGGGCATCTTTCTTCAACCGGTGATGGGCTTCGATGACTTCGATGTCGTACTCATCCCCGAGCGTCTTGGCCATCTCACTGATGACTTTGTAGATCAGATTCACACCGACGCTCATGTTTGGGGAAAAGACGCAAGGCACGTGCTTCGCCAGAGATTTGAGCTCCTCCAGCTGCGTCCCTTCAAACCCAGTCGTCCCGATCACCATGGCCCGTCGGTGCTGCACCACGGCGCGGAGATGTTCGAGTGTCGCGGGCGGCGACGAGAAGTCGATCACCACTTCGGCCCGATCGAGCAGGGCTGGGAGGTCATCGGTAATCGGCACGCCGGAAAGGCCGCAGCCGGCCGTTTCGCCTGCATCCTCACCGAGCACGTGATGGCCCTTGCCCTCAACTGCGCCGGAGAGGGTCAGCGCCGTGGAATCACGGATCAATGCCACCAATCGGCAGCCCATGCGTCCGGCGGCCCCTGCGACAATGACTTTGATCATGGGATCCATCTCCGTGGCGTGTGTTCGGAATCAGATCAAGCCGGCATCCTTCAAAGCGCGGGTTAATTTCCCGCGCGTATCCTGGGCCATCGGGCAGAGCGGCAAGCGCAATTCGGGGTCGATCTTACCCATCATCCCCAGCGCTTCTTTCACGGGAATCGGATTGGTTTCAAAAAACAGTGCTGCAAACAACGGCGACAGGTTGAAGTGAATTCGCCGAGCGTCGGCAACCCTTCCGTCGGCAAAGGCCCTCACGAGTTCGGCCATTTCGGCCGGCACGATGTTGGCGGTCACGGTAATGACGCCTTGGCCTCCGACTGCCATCATCGGCAGCGTCAAGGAGTCGTCGCCGGCCAACACGGTCAGCCGGTCTCCGCACAGCTGAACGATATCCGACGCTTGTTGCACCGAACCGCTGCCCTCTTTGACGCCGACGATGGTTGTGATCGCCGCGAGCCTGGCGATCGTCGCCGGCAGCATGTTGACACCGGTCCGCCCAGGAATGTTGTACAGCACCAGCGGCAGATCAACGGCTTCCGCCACCGCCTTGTAGTGACGGTAGAGCCCTTCCTGGGTGGGTTTGTTGTAGTAGGGTGTGATCAGCAACGCGCCGTCCGCTCCGGCCTGCTTCGCGTGCTTCGTAAGGGCAATGGCCTCCTCGGTACTGTTCGAACCGGTGCCGGCGATCACCGGCACGCGCCGGTTTACCACCTCTACGGTCAGCTCAATGACCCGATTGTGCTCGTCGTGGGACAGAGTGGCCGATTCGCCTGTGGTGCCGCAGGGGACGATTCCGTTTGTGCCTTTGGCGATCTGCCACTCGATGAGGTCCGCCAACGCCCGCTCGTCGACCTTCCCCTTCCGAAACGGAGTGACGATGGCGACCAATGAACCCGTGAACATCCGGCGCCTCTCAGTTCAAAAATGTGGGAATGGTTTCGCCCTTGATCAGGTCGTCGTAGGTTTCCCGTTCGCGAATCACGTGGATCTCTCCACCTCTGATCAACACTTCGGGCACGCGGGGACGGGAATTGTAATTCGAAGACATGACGAACCCATACGCTCCCGCACTCATCACGGCCAGCAGCTCGCCAGGCTTCACCGCCGCCAGTGATCGATCTTTGGCCAAGAAATCCCCGGATTCGCACACCGGACCGACGATATCCATTTGCCGCTTGGCCCGGTGGGCCGCTTCTTCATTGAGGGGGCGGATTTCGTGGTACGCGCCGTAGAGGCTGGGGCGGATCAAATCGTTCATGCCTGCGTCGACAATGACGAAATGCTTGGTTTCCCCGGCCTTCTCATACAGCGCCTTGGTCACGAGAATACCGGCGTTCCCGACGATCACACGGCCCGGCTCCATCACCAGCGTCAAGCCCAAATCTTTGACGAGCGGCGAAATCGCGTCAGCCAGATCCTGGGGTAAGGGCGGCTTCTCCTCGGAATAGGTGATGCCGAGCCCGCCACCGATGTTCAGGTAGCGGATGTGAATACCTTGACCCTTCAGCGTATCGATGAGGACCACGATTTTCTTCAGCGAATCGACGAAGGGCGTCACGTCCGTCAGTTGTGAGCCGATGTGGGCATGGACACCGACGACATCGGTGTGGCCCAGCGAGGACGCCATTTTGTATTCTTCCAGCGCGCGATCCGCCGCGATACCGAACTTGCTCTTCTTCATTCCTGTCGAGATGTAGGGGTGCGTTTTGGGGTCTACGTCCGGGTTGATCCGCAAGGCGATCCGAGCTTTTTTGCCGACCGAGGCGGCCACTTCGTTGATGGCATGAATCTCCGCGGGCGATTCGACGTTGAACATGAGGATGTCGGCCTTCAGCGCATCACGGATTTCCTCGGGTGATTTGCCGACGCCGGCGAACACGATTTTCGAAGCCGGCACGCCGGCTTTCAGGGCTCGGAACAGCTCGCCTCCCGAGACGATATCCGCGCCACCGCCTTCCTTCGCCATCAGACGCAAGACGGCCAGATTGGAATTGGCCTTCATCGCAAAGGCGATCACGTGGGGAATATTCTTGAAGGCGCTGTCATATGCCCGGAAATGGCGGAGCAGCGTCGCATGGCTGTACACATAACAGGGGGTGCCGACCTCTTTCGCGATCCGGCTGACCGGCACATCTTCACAATGCAATTCGCCGTGGCGATATTCAAAATTGTTCATGGCATCAACCTCGCTCAATCACCAACTACGTCGCCAGCTGCCGACGGCGGGCAGCGGGTACTATCTCGTGCCGACAGGCCGCAACGGGGGCAAGTTTTCATCCTGCCCCAGCAGCGCAGGATCTTGTTCTTCAGCCTCAACAGAAGTGTCGCGCTGGTTCGCCTCGCGGGCTGCATGTTCTTTCTTCTGCTGTTCGATTGTCGGCGCAAGACCGATGGTCTCGGGGGCGACCGGAGCTCCTACCACGCCGCATGCGCTCAGCAGTCCTGTCGCGGCGAGGAGTGCGAGGCCTCTCATCGAAGCGACCGGTCCAATTCGTTGATCCGTTGCTCCACTTGGCGCCGCGCCGTCCCCCCGATCTGCCGTTTGCGGTCGATCGCCGCCGAAACGGTCAATCGGGCGAAGACTCCCTTCTCGATCCGATCGGAACACGATCGCAGCTCTTCCAGTGAGAGGTCCGCCAACTCACGCCCTTGATCCAGCGCCGTCCGCACGAGTCGTCCGGTGATACCGTGGGCGTCACGAAACGGCACGCCTCGTTCCACCAAATAGTCGGCCAATTCAGTGGCGAGCAGCCCCCCGCTCTGCACTGCCCGGTCGAGCACGTCGTGGTTGACCGTGAGTCGCCGCATTAATTCCGTCATGACACCCAGGGATGTTGTCACCGTGTCGAGCGCATCGAACAGCGCCGGCTTATCTTCTTGCAAGTCCCGATTGTAACTCAAGGGGAGAGCTTTCAGTGTCGTCAGCAGACCGATCAAATGTCCGTAGACCCGCCCGGTCTTTCCGCGGACCAATTCGGGCACATCGGGATTCTTTTTTTGCGGCATCATGCTGCTGCCGGTGCAAAAGGCGTCGGGCAGATCAATAAACTGGAATTCCTGCGAGGCCCAGACGATCAATTCTTCACTGAGCCGGGACAGATGCATCATAATGAGCGACAGGGCCGAGGCTGTTTCCACAATAAAGTCGCGGTCGGACACGGCATCCATACTGTTGGCCGTCACGGCGGGAAATCCCAGCAGTTTTGCCGTATACCGCCGATCCACCGGGTAGTTCGTGCCGGCCAGAGCCCCTGATCCCAGCGGCATGACGTTGAGCCTGGTTCGGGTATCGCGGAGCCGTCCCTTGTCCCGCTCGAGCATCTCCACATAGGCGAGGAGATGATGGGCGAACAGGACGGGCTGGGCGCGCTGCAAATGGGTGTAGCCGGGCATGGCAATCGTCAGATTGTCCTTCGCCTGGGCGAGCAGCACCCGTTGCAGTTCCGTGCATTGCTCGGTCAACCGGTCGAGTTGGTCGCGGAGATAGAGCCGGATGTCCAGCGCGACCTGGTCGTTTCGGCTACGCCCTGTGTGGAGCTTGCCGCCCAACGGTCCGATCAGTTCCGTCAACCGCCGCTCGATTGCCATGTGAATGTCTTCATCCTGGGGCTTAAATTTGAACCGTCCCTGGTCCAGCTCCGTCTTGACCAAGTCGAGTCCGCGCACGAGGATACGTGTCTCGCCGGGCGACAGCACGCGCGCTTTCTCGAGCGTTTTGCAATGTGCAATGCTGCCTTGGATGTCATGCGCGTAGAGCCGCCGGTCAACGGCCACCGAGACGGTGAACGCTTCGACGAGCCGGTTCGTGTTTTCACGAAATCGGCCTCCCCAGGCCTTGCCGGCCTGGGCTGTTGTCCGGGTGTTCCGTTGCGCGCGTGCCATCAGGACGAGGCCTTCCGCCGCTGGGCTCTGATTTTCAATCGCAATCCGTTCAGGCGGATGAACCCTTCGGCGTCCTTCTGGTTGTAGACTTCGTCTTCTTCAAACGTGGCAATGTCCAGGCGATAGAGCGACTGCTTCGACTTGCGGCCGGCCAGGGTGCAACTGCCTTTATACAGCTTCACGCGGGCCGTGCCGCTCACGTCTTTCTGCGCGGCATCAATCGCGGCCTGCACCATCTCGCGTTCGGGGCTGAACCAGTAGCCGTTGTAGACGAGGCCCGCGTACCGCGGCATCAAACTGTCCCGGAAGTGGAGCACTTCACGGTCCATCGTCAAGGATTCGATTCCCCGGTGGGCAACGTGGAGAATGGTCCCGCCCGGCGTCTCATAGACGCCGCGCGACTTCATGCCGACGTAGCGGTTTTCGACCAGATCGACGCGGCCGATCCCGTGCGCGCCGCCCAGTTTGTTGAGATGAGCGAGCAGCGTCGCCGGGCTCATCTTCTTGCCGTCCACGGCCACGGGATTGCCCGCATCGTAGTCGATTTCGACTTCCAGCGGCTTGTCCGGCGCCTTTTCCGGCGAAACGGTCATCTGGAAAATTTCCTCCGGCGGAGATTCCCAGGGGTCTTCCAGAATGCCGCCTTCGTAGCTGATATGGAACAGGTTCAAGTCCATGCTGTAAGGTTTGGCTTTCGTCGCCGTAACCGGGATACCGTGCCGGTCGGCGTACTCGATCAATTCGCGCCGAGACTTCATCGTCCACTCGCGCCAGGGCGCAATGATTGTTAAACCCGGCGCCAGCGCCGTGTAGGTCAGTTCGAACCGCACCTGGTCGTTGCCTTTGCCCGTCGCGCCGTGCGACACCGCCTCGGCTCCTTCTTTCAAGGCGATCTCGGCCTGCCGGCGTGCGATGAGCGGGCGCGCGATCGACGTGCCAAGCAGATAACAGCCTTCGTACATGGCGTTGCCGCGCAACATCGGGAACACATAGTCTTTCACGAAGGTTTCACGGAGATCCTCGATATAGACCTTCTTGACGCCCAGCGCCCGGGCTTTGGCTTTGACGGCCTTCAGGTCTTCGCCTTGGCCCAAATCGGCACAGAAAGCGATGACCTCGGCGTCGTAGGTTTCTTGCAACCACTTCAAGATGACGGAGGTATCGAGTCCGCCTGAATAGGCGAGGACAATCTTTTTGATTGGTTTGCGTTTCATGTCGGTTCCCGCCTACGCGCTGTTCAGTTTGCCGAGCAACT